>PLSG01000067.1 GCA_003164155.1 Parachlamydiaceae bacterium
ATACCTTGACATTGATAATAAAATCCGATATACTCCCTAAGCTTGTCTGAATGTAAAGAAAAAAAGGTCAAAATAGCATGGATAATCGCCAGATAATCTTAGAAAAAGTTTGTGTGCACAACCTAAAATCGGTGGATATCTCTCTCGATACCAACGAGCTGATTGTTTTTACGGGCGTATCGGGCTCTGGCAAATCGTCTTTGGCCTTTGACACTTTATATATGGAGGGGCAACNNTTTGCCAGGCGTCAGCTAGGCGAGATGGCTAAGCCCGATTATGCTTTTGCTTCGGGCATTTCCCCCACTATTTCCATTGAGCAAAAAAGCGCTGGCCGCAATCCGCGCTCGACTGTGGGTACACTGACTGAGATCTACGACTATCTTAGAGTTCTGTATGCCAGAGTGGGGATTCCCCATTGCCCTGTAAGTGGAGAGGCTGTCTCTCCGCAAAGTCGCGAGCGCATTATCAAAACTGTGCAGAGTATGCCTTCAGGCACGAAGTTGGTGGTGCTGGCTCCTTATGCCAAAGAAAAGAAAGCCGAATTCAAAGAGGATTTTCAAGATCTGTTGCGCAAGGGCTTTATGCGTGTGCGCATCGACGGCACGATAGTCAATTTGGACGAAGAGATAACCCTCGATGGCAATATCGCACATGACGTCGATGTGGTCATCGACCGCTTGGCAGTCGAGCAAAATACGCATTCGCGCATCGCCGAAGCGCTCACTACTGCGTTGAATATGGGGCAAGGCGTCTGCAGCGTCTATGCTACCGAAAGCCATCAAGAGCAGCTATTTTCTATGCACGCTTACTCGCCTAAATCTGGCCTATCCTATTCTTCGTTAGAGCCGCATGATTTTTCCTTCAACAGTCCTTCGGGGATGTGCCCCACCTGCAGCGGATTGGGAGTGCTCGACACCTTCGACCTAGACAAAATCATCGATTCCAACTTGAGCATAGCCCAAGATTGCTGTTCTGTGGCCAGTTCTTATGCCACGGTGCGCTATGGCAATATTTTTGACAATTTGGGAGAGCTCTACAATTTTAACGTGCATACACCTTGGAAAAAGCTATCAGAAAGTGCCCGACATGTCTTTTTGTATGGGACAGAAAAAAAGTGGACGCGCATGCAGTTTACGCATCCTGTGACGGGAGCTAGCTGGACGGACCACGTGCATTGGAAAGGCGTGCTGACTGAAGCTCTGGAGCGCTATGGAGAAGCCAAGAGCGACAGTTACCGCAAGAAGATGCAGAAGCTGATGAGCTCGCAATGTTGCCCAAGTTGCCATGGAATGCGCCTTAAACCATATCCTGCCGCCACGCTCTTGTGCGGCAAGCGCATCAGCGACATCGCACACATGACTATAGGGGAATGCCTGGAGTTTTTCGAGAATCTGGCCTTGGGAGCGCAAGAGATGTTGATTGCCGTCGAGCTGTTAAAGGAGATTCGGCAGCGCCTCAAGTTCCTTTTAGAAGTGGGCTTGCACTACCTTACGCTGGATAGGACGGCACCTACACTTTCTGGCGGCGAAGCCCAGCGCGTGCGTTTAGCCTCGCAGATAGGCTGCGGGCTTGTGGGTATCACCTATATCCTAGATGAGCCCTCTATAGGCTTGCACCACCGCGACAACCATAAACTTATTGCCACCTTGAAGCATTTGCGCGATATGGGCAATACGGTCATAGTCGTGGAACACGATGAAGAGACTATCTGGGAAGCCGATCGCATCGTCGATTTTGGTCCAGGTCCAGGCGTCAGAGGCGGCGAGATAGTGGTCAATGGAGACTTGGCCGACTTGCTGCAAAGTAAGCGCTCTTTGACGGGGGCATATCTGACAGGGGAGCAAACTATTCCCATTCAAAAGAAGCGGCGCAAGCCTAAAAAGGCCTGTGTGGAGATCGTCGGTGCGACGCACCATAACCTCAAAAACATCTCGGTCAAGATCCCCTTGGGAATTTTTGTGGCCATCACGGGCGTTTCTGGTTCGGGGAAATCGTCGTTGGTTACCGATATTTTGTATCCGGCCCTGTCCAACCACCTGCACGGAGGCGAGCACGTGGTGGGGGCGCATAAAGAGATCAAGGGAATCGAAGCCATCGACAAAGTGATTGCCATCGACCAGTCTCCTATAGGGCGCAACCCCAGATCCAATCCAGCTACCTACATCAAGCTTTTCGACGACATCCGCAATCTCTTCACTCAGCTGCCCGAAAGCAAAATGCGCGGCTACCAGCCTGGAAGGTTTAGCTTCAACGTCAAAGAAGGCTCTTGCCACCACTGCGAAGGCATGGGGATGGTGAAAATAGATATGGATTTCATGGAAGACGCCTGGGTGGATTGCCCGGTGTGCAAGACCAAGCGCTTCGATCAAGAAACTCTTTCGGTGCTATTTAAAGGCTGCAGCATCTACGACGTATTGGAAATGGACATAGTGCAAGCTCTGGAGCTATTCCAAAATATCCCGCATATTACCCATAAGCTGAGCGTCTTGCAGCAGGTGGGCTTGGAGTACCTAAAGCTTGGGCAGTCTTCGACGACGCTGTCGGGAGGGGAGGCACAGCGCATAAAGCTGGCCAAAGAGCTGGTCCGCCCGGCCACTGGCAACACGCTCTACATCTTCGATGAACCGACCACCGGACTGCACTTTCACGATATTAAGCATCTGTTAGAGGTGCTGCACGCCTTAGTGGATAGAGGCAATAGCGTGCTGGTGATAGAACACAACACCGATGTGATCAAAACCGCCGACTGGCTGATTGATTTGGGGCCCGAAGGAGGCTCTGGTGGTGGGGAAATTGTCGCTCAAGGCCCCCCTGAAAAGCTGGGGATGCAAGCTACTCCCACCGGTATAGCAGTTAAAGAGGCCCTGCATCCTGAAAGGGCCCAAAAAGTTGCCAAGGCTTTAAAGCACTGCAAGGAGGAGCGGCTGCGCAAGCGCCTGCATGCCAAGCCCCTCATCCAGAATATCACCATCCAAGGCGCCGAACAGCACAATTTAAAGCAGATCGACGTCACAATCCCGCGCAATAAGATAACCGTCTGCACAGGGCCTTCGGGTTCTGGCAAGAGTTCACTTGCTTTCGATACCCTGTATGCCGAAGGTCAGCGCCGCTATATCGAATCGCTGTCGCCTTATGCCCGCCAGTTTGTCAAGCAGATGCCCAAGCCCAAAGTCGCCTATGTCGAAGGCTTGTCGCCGGCTATTGCCATTGAACAGAAAGCGCATGCCGGCAATCCGCGCAGCACCGTGGGCACCATGACGGAGATATACGACTACCTGCGCATTTTATACGCACGGGTGGGGATACCGCATTGTCCCGAGACAGGGGAGGAAATCAAGGCGATCAGCAAAGACCACGTGGTGGAAAAAATCCTGTCTTATCCCGAAGGGGAAAAACTGCATATCCTGGCGCCCATTGAAATAAAGAAGAGCGAGCGCTTCGAAGATGTGGCTTTGCGCTTGCTGCGCCAAGGTTATATGCGCATCCGCCTCAATGGGGAGTACTACGATTTGGAAGCCGAGGATCTCAAAAGGGGCTCGTCTAGCGAGACGGGCGCTCGGCAGAATGAATTGTCGCCTGGAGGTAATCCAGAGGGATTTTCACGGCAGATCCCTTTTGACCGCAAGCGGAAGAATGTTCTGCAGCTAGTGGTTGATCGCGTGAAAGTCGATCAAAGCGCTAAAAATCGACTGTTTGAATCTATCGAGAATGCCGCCCGCATTGGTGAAAACAAGCTGGTGGTGGCTAGAGAAAGCGGAGATGTGCCCTTCAATTTAGCTTTTGCCGTCGAAAGCAGCGGCAAATCCTATCCGGAAATCACGCCGCATACCTTTGCCTTTNNAAAGGCATGTGCTTAGATTGCCTGGGACTTGGATATCAATACGGCGCCAACCTCAACCATAAACCGGATGTAATGGCCCTCTCCGTGGTGGCTTTTTTGCGTTTTCTGTGGCAAGACTATTTCAACCATGCCGCCTTCGAGCTGTTGCACACCGTTTTGCAAGACGAAAATATCGACCCGTATGCCCCACTGCACACTTTGAGTGTGGCGCAGCAAAATACGCTGATGTCTGGTTCGCCAGAAGACAAATGGTACCGCAGCCCAGCTGGCTTTTCCTTCCGCTGGGTCGGCATCAACCATGTCTTTGCTAAAGCTGCTAAAAGCGCCAAAGCCGAGATTCGGGAGGGGATTATCCCCCTGCTGGAGGAAAAAGAGTGCCCTACCTGCCTTGGCGCGCGCATCAATCCTTTGGCTTGCCATGTGACTATCAAGGGATGTGCCATCCATCAGCTGTGCCGCAAACCTGTGGAAGATTCCTTGGCGTTTATCGAAAAGCTCAACGTCAAAACTTTCCAAAATAAGCTGCTCGAAGAAGTGAAGGATCAGCTGCTCAACCGTCTGCGTTTCTTAACGACGGTGGGCTTGCAGTATATGAGCTTGGATCGGCGCGCGCCTACGCTCAGTGGAGGCGAAGCGCAGCGCATCCGCTTGGCGCGGCAGCTGGGCAGCGGCTTAACGGGGGTTCTGTATGTGTTGGATGAACCTACCATCGGCTTGCACCCGCGCGACAATGCGCTGCTAAATACCGCTTTGGCCAAACTCAAAGCGCTGGGCAACACCATTGTTTTAGTCGAGCACGATCCGTTGACTATTGCCACCGCAGACTATATACTCGACTTCGGCCCCCATTCCGGAGTGCATGGCGGCCACGTGACGGCAAGAGGGACTTACAAGCAGATCCTGCGCAGCGCCAAGTCCTTAACGGGCGCTTATCTATCGGGGCGCAAGAGCATTCCCTTGCCCAAAAAAAGGCGCCCTGTAGACCTTGTCGGGCTGTCCATCCGCCACGCCAGCACGCATAATTTAAAAGCATTGGATCTGGATATTCCGTTGAAGGCCATGACCTGCCTCACGGGCGTATCGGGATCGGGAAAGTCGACACTCATGCATCAGATAATCTTGCCGGCTGTTCAGAGGGGGCTATGGCAGGGCAAAAGCGTGCACATCGATGGCGCCGAGGTTAGTGGAATTGAGCATTTTGAAAAGCTCATCTCCATCGATCAGAATCCTTTGGGGCATACCAGCCGGTCTGATGTGTGCACCTATGTAGACGTGCTGACGCATATGCGCACTTTTTTTGCCAAACTGCCTTTGGCTAAGACGAGAGGTTTGGAGCCCAAGCATTTCAGCTATAACCATCGCCGCGGCATGTGCACGGCTTGCTGGGGAATGGGCTTTAAGAAGATTGAGATGCAGTTTTTGCCAGCTGTGAAGGTGGTCTGCGATCAGTGCCAGGGGCTTCGCTTGAATCCCGTGAGCTTAGAGGTGTTGTATGCCGGCAAAAATATGGGGCAGTACCTCGATTTCACCGTCGACGAAGCTAGGCACGCGTTTGAAAATCATCCACGTATCGCGCGCATCCTCGACACACTCATTTCGGTGGGTTTGGGCTACCTCAAGTTGGGACAAGAGACGGTCTCACTATCTGGCGGCGAAGCCCAGCGCATCAAGCNNATCGAGCACAACCTGGATGTGATCAGAAATGTGGATTACGTTATCGATTTAGGGCCAGAAGCTGGCGAGAAGGGAGGGCATATCGTGTGCTCCGGCACGCCTGAGGAAATTGAAAAGCATCCGACTTCTTGGACGGGCCAGGCGCTAAGGGCTTGATGGAGGGTAATTTAAATACAAAGAAACACAATGCATAGGCGGGGGCAAGAAGAAAAGGGCATAGGCATCAACCTAAAATTATCGTTTAAAAACGCCTCCAAAAAACAGTAAGAATGCGTTACTGGATGAAAAAACGTTTT
>PLSG01000558.1 GCA_003164155.1 Parachlamydiaceae bacterium
CGCAGATTCTTGGGAACGGGGTAGATCCACTCGGACACTGGCCCATTGCCATGCCGCGTTTCGCCATGGCACTGCGCACAATACGTTTGGAAGGCCAGCTCGGGACTGAATCCATAGTGGTTCCAGTAAGCATGCAGTTCGCGGCTGTTGTCTCTGCCCAACTCATCGAGCATATTGGTCAAAGCATAAAATTTGGTATTGTCAAAAGGCATCACAGGCATAATCGAACGGGGAGTATGCGACGAAGGATTCCAGAAATGCTCCATCAGCCACTCGTCGCTGCGGAATACCCCAGACCAATTCAAGCGGGGAGCTATCAGCCGTCCCAGGCCATACTCTTGCACAAACATCATCATCACCCGGTGCACCCGTTTTTTCCATTGCGCCAACAGCTGTGCGATGCGCTCTTTTTCGGCAGGATCTTTGGCCGCTTCGGCCAGCTGTTGATAATAGTGGTTTTTCGCGCGCTCGGCAAATTTAAACGGAGCATAAAAGACCGATACACCATCGAAGCTGGCATGTTCGATTTGCTCTAACACTCCACCTTGACGCACATCTTCGACGATATGCCGATCGATAGCGTCTACCTGCTTTTCCAAAATAGCCACAATTTGCGAGCCGCTGATAGTTTCGGGAAAGAGATCGCGGAACCACTCCTTTTCCTTCTGTAGCGCTTCATAGGGCACTTCAGAGAGATTTTTCTGAATGGAGAATCCCACGTTAGATTCAAAGCCGTGCAGTTTGTGACATGACGCGCAGCCTTGCGTGCCGAAGACCAACATAGAGTGGCGGATGTCATCGATTTGGTTGGGCTGCAGTGCCTTTTCCCAGGTAGTTTTGCGTCCATTTTCCCAGGCTTTGACGTCTATCTGATTTTTTACAGGCGCCACAGTTTTATTGTCGCCGCGCTGGGCCATCAAAAAAGTCATGAGGTCTTGCACGTCTTCTTGGTCTAATCCGAAGTTGGGCATGGTGGAGTTGATGGTTTGTCCCTGTGGCCAGACGATAGTTTCTTTGACAAACCAGGGATAGTTCAACCCTTCGCGCGTAAGTTCCGGCCCCACCCCTCCGCGCGAAAAGCCGTCGATGCGATGGCATGCATAGCAGGCTTGCGAGATAAACAGCTGTTCTCCGTTCCGATAGTTGGCCAGCATGCGGTCCATTTCGGTTTGCCCCGAAGCTTGCGACAAATCAAGGGTTTGGCTGAGGAGCTTATCGAGAGGCGGCTGATTTTGCTGCAGCGTTTGGATCTCACCTGTGGAAGTGGACAGGCG
The DNA here is from genome assembly GCA_003164155.1 of Parachlamydiaceae bacterium. Taxonomy (GTDB): domain Bacteria; phylum Chlamydiota; class Chlamydiia; order Chlamydiales; family Parachlamydiaceae; genus BOG-1457. Next base: position 1,275 of record PLSG01000558.1, read on the forward strand.
GGCCATTTTTTCCAATAGAGAGGCCTGTGTTTTAAGCAATTGGCGGTGGATATCTTGCTTAGCTGATGCATCGAGAGAAACTCCAGAGGCTGGCAAAGACTTTTGCAGGGCTTTCAGATAGCTCAGCTGGCTATTGACATGCGCCAAATCAGTTGAGGTAATATACATGTCTGCCGCGCGCTTTTCCAAATCCTGTGAGGCGCCTTTTAAACCTTTGTCCTCCAAATTCTTCTGAATTTCAAGCAAACTCTGCACCGTTTGTTTTTCCTGCTCTATGGCCTTCTGCAGGATCTGCGACTCTTGGGTATTTTTGCCAACAGCCATCTGCAAGTCAGCTAGCGCAGACGAAACCACCGCAGAGCTGGGCTGATGGCACTGCACGCAGCGCGACTGAATCAGCGGTCCAACCATCAAGGGGGTGGTTTGAAAAATGAGTTCGTGTCCTGGTTGGCTATTGTAGGCCTGCGCAAAAGCAGGATCGTTGTGGGCATCGCTTTCCGTAAATTGTGGCGAGGCGTGCGCATGCCCGACTTCATACTGCCCATCGTAGATTGGTCCATGTGCCTTATCGGTAACTATCCCCCTGCCGTTGCCGCTATGGCAGACGGTGCAACCATACTCCTGATAGGGATGGAATTCAAAGGGACGCGTCTCTTTTCCCATCAATGGGTGCATCTGCAGCACCTTGGATAGATCCACTAACCGTCCATCTACCGTGGCGGTTTTCAAGGCCTTGAGCTCTTCCGCCAGCTTAAGCCGTCTGGCGCGCTCGCTCCCCTGCCCTTCGGCTACTAGCTGCTGATTCTTTTTTTCGTCGCTCAATTCGGCGATTTGTTTGTCCAGCCTGTCCCAAATATAGTCTGGGTTGGGCTCCAGCAAAGGGGCCCCGTCGGCTTTGAGCACCACGTTGCCGTTGATATCGTGCACCAGAGAGGTGGGGGAAAAATGGGGAAGGTCCATAGCCACGTGGCAGGAGATGCAGCGGTCGATATCCTCCGGACCTTTGCCTTTGACTGGCAAAAGAATCTGCTTGACCTCTTTTTTAAAGGCCACAGGAGGTTCGCCCGTATAACTCGAGCGGTATTCTTCGAGTTTGAGATAGGCATTTTGGTAAGTTTTGTATTCAGGAAAAATTTCGCGCCCTAAAAAATACACCATGAATCCGGTGGCTGCTACTCCAAGGCATATCAAAGTCACTTGATACAGGTCTGCACGCTTCATTTATTCCTCTTCGTAAAATCGGCTTTGTTCGCCATTCCGGCCGAAATTTTGATATGGTTCAAAAATAGCAACATACGGGTAACACGCAAATTCAAAGAAGTGGCCGCAAAAGAACACAAAGAACACAAAAAAGGAAGGCGCATAAGGTTTGTTTTTCGGATGTGTTCACTCATTAGTAAGAGTTATTACTTTTCTTCTCGTTTTTTGCGTTTTTTGTGTTCTTTTGCGGCCATTCTTTTCCTAAGCGTTAAAATCAATGCTGGGCAAAGTTTGTTGTCCACGGCCATATCCAGCCCCAGTTAGCTCCGCGAAAAAATGTGCCAATAATGATAAAGGCTGCCTGCCAAGTCATAAATAGGGTGTAAAGAAAGATGGCCAAATAGCGGCTGCGGTGAAACCAGACCCCTTCGCCTTGGGGGTTGCGGTCGAGGTAGGGTATGGCCATCAGCCCTAAAATAATGCCCATGGGTATGCCCACCCCTCCCCAAAAGGCGCTATAGGAAACCATTTCTTGCAATCCAAGGAAATACCAGGGGGCCTTCGAGGGATTGGTGGGCTTGGTTGGGTTGGCCGGCTCTTCCAATGGGGCGTCGATGAGCGAAAGTCCCAAGATCAGCACAGTAGTCAGCATAAAGGCAACCATCTCGGCGCGCAACAGGTGCGGCCAGGTAAATACAAAATTATATGGCCCCTTATCGACGGTGGGACATGTGCCGCGCACTAGCTCCATCAAACCGTACGTGCGCTTTACTCCCGGGGCAAACGACTCCTTAGTGTCGGAGCGCTGCACTACGCGGTATGGGTCGGGACGCAGCACGTCGGGCGGGCGGGCCAGTCCCCCGTCTTTGCGGATACGCCAAAAATGCACTCCCACCAATGTGCCCGTAATCAGCGGCAAGAACATCACATGCAGCACATAAAAGCGGATCAAAGCGTCTTGTCCCACATTTGTCGAGGCCAGCAGCATCACGCGATTGATGTTGTACTCAAAGCCGGGAAGATTGGGCGCGTAGCCTGCGATGGCCGATCCGACGGTGATGGCCCAAAAAGCCAGCTGATCCCAAGGGAGCAAATACCCCGTAAAGGAAAGCACTAAGGTCAAAAACATCAACAGTACGCCTATCACCCAATTGAAGCGACGCATCCCCTTGTAAGAGCCGGTATAAAAGACTCGCGACATATGCAAGAAAACGAAGAGCACCATCATATGTGCACTCCAGCGGTGCATATTGCGATACATCATGGCAAAGGGCGTGGTATCTTGCCAATCTTTCATGATTTCATAAGCGCGGTCTTCAGTGGGAATATAAAAGAACATCAGCACCACGCCCGTGAAGATGAGCAGCAAAAATAAGCTGGCGGTGATGGTGCCCAGCCCTAAGGTATGAAAAGGGTCGAGAGAGCTTTTATGGCATTTAACGGGATGAAAATGTAAAAAAAAGTTCTTAAAGACAATCTCGGAACGGTCGACGTCATTGTTGGGGTAGTTGTGTCGGAAAATCGAGCGCACAAAAATCGAGGGCAGGTTTACCAAATACTCCGCCCATGTTTCGCGCCTTTTGCCTTTGAATACTGCCATAAACCTAAGAGATCTCCCTATTAACGCAAGTTAAGATTTAGACTATCGGAGAATACCAAGCGGCTTCTGGATCCAAAGTCGTTTTATTTTTGTCCACCTGCAGATCGCCTGCGGCCCCTTTAAAGACATCAAAATAAACCAGAGGACGCGGCGCGGGCCCGCCGGTATTTTTTCCGTATTTATCGTAAGTCGATCCATGGCAGGGGCATTTATACCCGGTGTCGGTCATATTGACCGTGCATCCCAAATGCGTACATACGGCAGTTTGCACGCGCACCTTGCCGGCTTTGGACTCAATAAATACCTTTTGCGCCGGGTAAAACACTTTCCCCTCTTTGGAGAGCACATCGGCCGGACGGCCCAGCGAAAAGCTGCTGGGGGGGATCTTCATGGCATTGGGATACAGAAAACCTAAAAATGATGCGCCTAATAATTGACCAAATCCCACTACGATAGTTCCCACGCCCAGCAATGCCAAAAATGAGCGCCTAGATATCAGGGGATCTTTATCATCCGGATCAACGTTTAAAGAATTGCGGTATTTGGGCATAACTCTCCGACCTAAAAACAAAGCTTTGAAAGATACAGAGTGAATGAGGTAAAAATATTTTGCAAGGAATTGTTTTAAAGGATCCCAAAATGCAGAGTCTTTTCATGAAAAATATTTCATATGCATCCCAGAAATATGGTCTAGATAAACACGCAGATTACATAATCAAGCTTTTGTAGCTAACATATGTGGCAACTGGCGTTGCGTCAGCACAACTTCAAATTTATTTCGTTGAAATATTGCGCATGACTGATATGATAATTTTTCAACTGTCCAAGGAGGAGGTTTATATCATGCGGCTGAAACTAAATAGGGTAACTTTACAATTTTTCACCTGTGCCCTGCTGTTCAGCACCCTTCTGCAGGCCGACTGGAATAACGACTTTGATCGACAGAGCAACTCCTTGCTCCAAAAATTGCCCGAGTTGCAAAATTCCGCTTACTTTGATAATTGGATGTTTTTTATCCACGCGCGCGAGAAATTGTTGGACGATCGCATACTGACCAAAAAATTGGAAGATGCCACCTCTGAGGAACGCCTTTTAATAAAAAGGGAGGATTTGGGAGTCATCATCAAAAAAAGGCCTTCAAATCACATCCACGACTTATTCCCCTGGGAACTCTCCTATTTGATGGGGTTGCCGGCTTATGTTCTGCCCGCTTTTGCCCTTGAGATTGGAGGAAAAAAGGTAATCATACAAAAACTGGAGGATTTCGAATCTGGCAATAAGCACGGAGGAGGCTATGCCAAAAATTCCGTAAAGAAAGTTTCATTGGAAACGTTTTGGAAAGCCCATCTGCAGGCATACATCCTGGGATTGGCCGACCTACCGCTGGCAAACATAGGGATTAACCCTTCTGGATTAATTCGCTTTTTCGATAACGAAGCTTCGCTGCATTACGATAACAACATCACCAAAATGAATGGCTCTTTTGCCATGGGCTACTACTGCCAATCGTTCGATTGGCCGCAATACCGCCTTCCCTTAAATAAAAAGATCGTAGCTAAGCTAAAGAAATTTATTAAAGGCTTAGATGGCTTTGAAGACAAGTTTCAACGGTATCTCCAATATCGCCCCAACGATTTATTGCAAGCGGAACTAGATAAGCGCCTGCTCAATGTGCGAAAATTCCGTCTGGAAGAAGGAATAACTTTTCGCGATTTCTTTGGATCGCTCTACCCTCGCTTGAGTACGGGATTGGACGAATTGAACCGCTTGGTCAGTGGCATTTTAAACCGCCCAATCGATCATGGAACCTCCATTTTCTTCGTCTGCCGATGGATGATGACCTATCCTCTAGCTCATCACGATAAGCAGAAATTGGAGCAGTGGATCGCAGATTACATCGATTGACCAATTACGCCAGATAGCAACTTGGCTTTAGTCGATATACTTGGCCACCCATTTTTGGATGTCCTTTTTCTGTTTAGAAGAAAGGGACACCTCATGCATATATTGACAGGCGAAAAACAGTGCGGATCCATGATCCACCGGGCGTCCCCACACGCTGCTGACCAGTTGATTCAATTTGTCTAAGCCTGGGTTTAGCTTAGGATAGAGGTTTCCAAAGAAATCGCGAAAACAAACCCCTTGTTTGAATGAGAAGCGCCTGAGCTTATCCAAGCGCTCAAGAAGGCCGGCCTCTTCGCTCTGGCCGCGGGATTTCATGTAGATGCGCAGATAAGGTTCATTTGCCAAACAAATCTCGACAAAAGCTTTTATTTTTTTCGCAGCATGACTATCCAAGGGAATGCGATAGTGCGGCCAATCGAAAGACTGTGAGACAAAACCCACAATAAAAGACCGCTCTTCTTTGAAAGGAATATTAAAGTAAATCAGACTAGATTCATTGTCAAAAAAGCGGATCATTCCCGAAGCATTAACTCCCACATTGGGGGCGGCGAGATCTCCAAAGCCCAGAAGATAGGCCTGCAAATGTGCTTTCCAGTATGTTTCCAAAGAAACGGTTTTTAGTCTGTTTGGAGAATAGCCCCCGCCTTCTTTATCGCCAAATTCAAACGTTTCGAGCTTTTGCACTATGACCCTTTTTCCGGCTATTTCCAAAGGAAAAGCCGGCAGGACGTAGGCCGTTGAGCCGAGCAAATGAGACAATTCCCAGGAATAAAGATCGCGGATGTTGTTCTCCCTCCGTTTTTTGATAATCAGACCTAAGTCTTCTCTTACAATGATCTTTTTTTCTAAGGGTTTAATATCCTTTAAGAGATTTATTAAATTCTGATCTTCTAGCAAGCGTCCGCGCGCCCGCAGAAAAAAATCATAATCGACAAAAAAAGCATGATTTTGCAACTGGGGGACATCTTGAATGAGCCGGGAGGTCTGTTCATCAAAATCTTGATTCCAGTCAGCTAGCAAAATGTGGGGAAGCCATAAAATGAGCGCAAAAGCTATGAAGTGCGTTCGCTTGAACATGGGCGACAACCTATTATTGGAGGCCTTGTACACTGTCAAAAAGGTAAACAAGGCCTTATTAGAAAAGCCTCATCATAACAAATTAGCATAAATTTTCAAGACATTTTAACTTCATTGGACGCATCCCTCATAAAGTATGAAACTACCTTTTATAGTACATCATGCAGGATGCGGGCTTCAAGGCCCCTTTTTAGTTTGATTCCTCTAAAAT
>PLSG01000533.1 GCA_003164155.1 Parachlamydiaceae bacterium
AGGACTTGATTTTCAACGCCCTCCAGCAGACTCCTTTTCAGGCAGTCAAAGTAGTCATAGTAGGGCAAGATCCCTACCATGGACCTGGACAAGCTCACGGCTTGTGTTTTAGCGTCCCCAAAGGGATCCGTCCGCCTCCCTCCCTGATGAATATTTTCAAAGAGCTGCACGCCGATCTAGGTCTGCCCATACCCCCTCATGGATGCCTGCTAGAGTGGGCTAAACAAGGCGTATTGCTGCTCAACACGACCTTGACGGTTAAGGAAGGTAAGCCTATGTCGCACGCCAAAAAAGGCTGGGAGCGCCTTACAGATGCGATCATCGCCGCTTTAAAGCAGCGATCAGAACCGGTTATTTTTGTATTGTGGGGTAAGTCTGCGCAAGAAAAGTGGCTCCACATTGATTTGCCAGAGGGTACTATACAGCATAGCGTTTTAAAGGCGCCGCAGCCCTCCCCTCTTTCTGCGCATACTGGTTTTTTGGGCTGCCTTCATTTTTCTAAAATCAACGCTCTATTGACTCAAAAGGGTTTTGCGCCGATAAATTGGGATATTTCACAAGCTTAAGCCCACAAACAATTTTGCATTTAATGCCTTTTTTAATATAATAAAGTAAACGACACTATTCAAGTGGGGTTTGTATGTCTTATTACGAGAAAAAAGTAAATAAGGTATTGCATGAGCTATCCCATTCTCAGTTCACTGAGGTAGAATGGAATGGTTCTTTGGTGAATTTAAAAATCGTGGCCGATGGCAACCAGATTTTTATCTCCACTCCTGTCTATTTTGGGGATAACTATATCCCCAAAAGCGTACGCAAATGCTTGACCCAGCAAATTCTTTTTGCTCACGTGGAAATCAAGACATTCTTAACCGTCAATGAAACGCTCTTTAAGATCACCCTCAATTATATTGGAAATATTTCCGAGATCAATCAAGAAGAGATCAAAGAGCTTCTGGAATCTTTTACGTGGATCGCAGAGAAATGGCGGGCCATACTGGAAGAAAACGACAAGCATGACCTCATTTACATTCACGCAAAATGAGTTAATCTATCGCTCCTACTAGATGTGCGCGCTTTTTTTCAAACCCAGCTTAAGTCTTGAGAGTGACCCTCTAAATGCGGCATACAAGATAATCAGTTCATATAGGATGCACAAGGGAATGGCCAGCATAATCTGAGTGAGCACATCGGGCGGAGTGAGCAGCGCCCCCAACACAAAACAAGCCACGATAGCATGCCTTCTCTTGGCGCGCATGGCATCCGGGCCTATGATGCCAAGATGTACCAACAAGCACAAAAGCGCACACAGCTCAAAGGCCAAGCCATTAGCCAGGCAGAGCACGATGGTGTAGTTAAGGTATTGGGCTAAAGACCACAGATTAGAGCCCAATTCGGTGTTGAAAGCAAACAGGTAGCGATTGGCCAGGGGTATGGTGAGATAAAAGGCAAAAAGCACGCCTCCTGCGATGAACACAAAAGAAAGCGCTGTAAAACCAAACAGCATGCCCTGCCATCTACGATGAATGGCCGGCAGGCAGAAGCGCATTAGGACAAATATCCAAAAGGGAGAGGTAAAGACCAATCCCATCCAAAAGCTAACTTTAAAGAGCGAGGACATCCCCTCCAGAGGGCTGAAAATCGCCAATTTCTCGCTTTGAGCTATATCAGCATCTATGTATTCACCAGGAGCAATCGGCACCCTTCCCTCGGTAGACATGAGGTAGGGCTCGACCAGAGTCGCATTTTTGGGTACGGCGTAGTAGATCACCTCTTTTCCGAAATTGTGCACGCGCTCTCTCTTTAAAGCATAGCGTCTGAGCTGCGGATTTTCAAGAGAGCCCTGTTGCAGCTGCTCAAAGGGTTGAGTCAAGAGAGTGAAGACTTGCTGGTAGAAGCAAAAAGTTATCGCCATTCCTATGATGATAATGGCCAGGGCGCCCATCAGCGTGTTGCGCAGCTCCTTTAGATGCGCCCAAAAAGTAGCGTGTACCTCATCTTGAGAAAAGCCCATCATGAATCGCGCGGGGAAGTTGACGCCTTTGGCTGCTCACACAGGCATCCGCCGCAGCAGGCTTTGCTTTTATCGACTTGTCCTTCCAGTTCCTGGCCTTTCTCTAAATTCTTGCTTTGACAGCATGTTTGCCGCTCCTCTACGGGAATCATCTCGCCCGCTAAGTCACCCTCTTCAGATTCCCCTTGTAGAGCGCGTTTGAACTCGCGCACACCTTTTCCTAGATTGCGTGCAAATTCAGGTAATTTTTTTCCCCCAAAAAGCACTAAGACCACACACAAGATAATGATGATTTCGCCGCTTCCGAGCATGTGCTTACTCCTTTATTTACTGGACTTGTTGGATTAAAAACAACTCAAGCTCTTTCAGTTCAGGAGAGCTCAGCTGCAAGGCCTGTAACACCTCTCGAAAAGCCTCTATTTCCGCATAAAAGACTTGAAGTGCGCGTTCCTTGCCAAAGGCTACGGCAAAATTGCCCAAGCTGCCTTTTTGCCGATCTTGTTCCATGTCGTCGATATCATCCGCTAGTTGAAAAGCCATGCCGAAGTGCAAGGCAGCTTGTTTAACTTCGGGCAAGCGTTGTGGATCGCCGCCCCCAAATAACCAACCCATCACAAAGGCGATCTCGAAAAGCGAAACGGTTTTTTTCTGCAAGATTTCGCGGATTTCCTCCTCGGTTTGTCCGGGAGGGAAAATATCCAAATACTGACCGCCTGTGGCGCCAAGCAATCCGGTATTAAGAGAAGCATTTTCCACGGCCAAAGCACACACCTGGTCGTTAGCTTGGGTTTTAGCATGCAGGGCTTGGGCGTTC
>PLSG01000121.1 GCA_003164155.1 Parachlamydiaceae bacterium
AAATTAGTAAGCCCCGCAGGCAGCGTTTTAATGTCACAATCACCGCTGCAACTCAGATAACGCAGAAAGGACATTACAGGTAGATCTTGCAACTTCCCCCCCCCAGTAACGCAACGAAATTAATTGTTGACAATTGGGTGGTAAATACATCAAATCAATATCTCTATCAAAATAGCTATTACCTCCAAAATCTAGATGTTTAAGCCCCGGAAAACTGCCTATAAAGTCCGCCAGCTTTTCAAAATCATACTGCTTCTTATATGACCCAATATTGACTTCCGGATCCAAAATTAAACGAGTAATGCGTGCTTTTATGGATGGAGTAAGAGTGATCATCAACTCATTCGCAAATTTTGTTATAGGCATGCCTGCATTCACATACTTGATCCAGTGCGTCATAGCCATATCGGGACGGCTTCTTAAAAGCTGCGATAGAATGGCCAATATCTCCTTGTAAGAAGGTCTTAAGGGTTGATCATCGAACGTAATGGAAATTTTATCTATATGCTCAACAATACCGGTAATTTCATCTNNATATCCCAAACTTATCAAATCTACCATCGATCGATAGGCTGCAATTATTTGCTTGTCTTCAGCATTAGAGCTTAATGCGGTTCTAATTATACTGAGGTAAACATCTATATCACTGCGATCCAAGACATATTTGGAGATATTTTGCCACACCCCCATATCAAGGCTAAGTCTTTGAATTTCTTCAGTAGTTAACTCAAGTGCACGCAGTGGAACATGGCCAGCTTTAATAAAATTAATCAGCATATTAAAGCCACTTGGATGGTTGACTTTGATTTGTTCTCTTATAAAGCATAGACCGCTTTTTTCAGGTAAATAGGTGGCGATATACGCCTTAATGGCATCAGGCACGCTTGGAAAATTTTCAACCACTTTTTCAAACCTGTCTGGAGAAGGAGGGATAAGCTTCTGCATTTGTAATGTAAGCTTTTGAGTAAGATTGGTTGGCTTAGCAAAAGCTATAACGCCCTTTAAGGCTTCCAAATTTTGTCGAATGCCATCATTTGCTTCTCGACTCAAATGAAAACCAAGAGCATCCTTTCCTCTGATAAACTTGAAGGAATCCATCAACCAACGTGAAATCCCCTTTTGGGAGGCTTCGACTTCTGCTATAGTCGCACTCCCGTAGCGACTGCATTTCGCCATTTTACCAGTCCAATTCAAACAATTAAGATGCCAGTCGCCTTCTTGCTGGGCGACAATCGGTTTCTGCCTTTTTGAAGAAGAGGAGGAGGATGATGTAGTGGGTGTAGAGGATGAGGATAAGCTATAAATAAGAGATGAAGTAGCCATGCTAAACCTAAAAAATGATTTTTATTTTTTTGAAAAAATCATTTTATGTAATCACATCTTTATTGTCAACTTATAACATTAGGCTTCTGAAATCTATTACCTGTAAATTAAAATTTAACAAATCGAATAGCTGCACATGAAGTTAGGCTAGGCTAGGCTAGGCCCCAATGACGTCAACTTAGTGTAAGTTATTGAAATTGTAAGATTCTGAAAGCTTAAAATTTAGATTCTAAAAAAAATAAAACGCAAAGACGCAGAGGCGCAAAGAAGCTCAAATACATTTATAGTGAATCCCTTTATCTTGACAATGGGGTCCACTTTACACCTTCTTTGCGTCTTTGCGTCTTTGNNTGCGTCTTTGCGTCTTTGCGTCTTTTTTTTAAGATTGAATGACCCCAAGCTCAGAGAACCCTATATTAAGACATTAGAGCTGCTGATATGACACAGAGGCATAGGTAGCTGATATGATAAAAAACGAATAAAGTGAAAGAAGTAGATCGATAGATGAAGCACCTTCGGTGCAAAGACACACAATAAAATAGCGGGGGAAGGATTCGAACCTCCGGCCTTTGGGTTATGAGCCCAACGAGCTAACCCCTGCTCCACCCCGCGGTATATTTTAAAGCAGCTATGTTGAGAATAGCCAGCTGCAGCTAATTCGCTTAGAGGCTTATGAGCCTAAAAGAGCGAAACATATTGAAAGCTATCAGAAAGTACAAGAGGATAGCGGCAACCGGACTTGAACCGATGACCTACGGATTATGATTCCGCTGCTCTACCAACTGAGCTAAACCGCCATGAATACCCTGCGCGCAATCCTCTCCCGAAGAAGCGCAGGTAGAATACAAGACCTCCTGTGAAAATCAAACCCTTTCTGGTTGAAAAGGCCTTATGCGCCGCAACCGCAGCCACAGCCGCGTTTGCCGGCGCCGGGGCAGGAGGGGCTGGTGCTGCAACTGTCGCAGGCTTTGGAGGCGGCGTCCGGCACGCGCGCAGCGAAGGCCGAGAACGCCTTGCGCAACTTGGTCGCGCCGCATTTCGGACAGGTCTTGGCGGTGTCACGCAGGTTGCGCGCCAGATGATCGAAGGTGTGCCCGCATGCGCTGCAATTGTATTCGTAAATTGGCATGTTCACTCTTGGTTGCGTTCGTTCGATTGCTTTTTACATCATCCGGAAGATAGGTGTCAATCAACGGGTGATTCCCGGTCGAGGCCGGACTTGCTTTGCTGGCATGGGTGGTCCATAATGCCTTCCGTTTTGACCGAAGGAGCATTTTGATGCGCAAAAAAATCGTGGCTGGAAATTGGAAGATGAACAAGACCCCGGGCGAAGGCGCTGCGCTGATTGCCGGCATTCGCAAGGAACTGGGCGCGGGAGCCTGCCCGGTCGAAATCGTTGTCTGCCCGCCGTTCACGGGACTGGACGCCGCCGCCAAGGCGCTTGCCGGATCGAAAATCGGCCTGGGCGCGCAGAACATGCACTTTGAGGCCCTTGGCGCCTTCACCGGCGAAATCGCCGC
>PLSG01000069.1 GCA_003164155.1 Parachlamydiaceae bacterium
AAGAAGCTTGGCTATAGAGCGCATCCAGAATTTGGAAGCTGATCTGAAGGATTTGCACGCCTCTAAAGAGGCCGAGCTGACCCATGCCGAGCACATGCGCGAAGTTAGATTGAGTCTGGCGCGCAAGGACTCCGAGGAGGAAAAAGAGTTGGCCATGGAGCACATACGGCAGCTGGAAGCTGAGCTCAGAGACTTACAAGCCTCCAAAGAGGCCGAGCTGGCGCATGCCGAGCAGATGCATGAAGTTAGATTGAATCTAGCGCACAAGGACTACTCAGGGGAAAAAGAGCTGGTGTTGGGACGTATGCGGCAATTGGAAGCTGAGCTGACAGATTTGCACGAATCTAAAAAAGAAGAATTGGCAAACATTGAGAAAATCAGGCAATTGCGCTTCGATGCTTTGCGAGAACAAGTTCAAAGGGAAAGAGAGGGGCAAAAAGAAATTGTCAGAGCACTAGAGCAACAGTATGCAGATGCTCAAATAGAAAAAGAGAAGGCGCTACAGCGTGTCGAACGCGCTCACCACGAAAGATTCAATAAACTGCAGGCTGTCGTCGAATCTCTGGAAAGACGTCTTGAAGAAGCTCACGCTTCTAAGAATGAGCAAGCCCAAGCCTTTAAAGTGCGCCGCGTGGGAGTGTCTGCTCAAAACACAAAATAAATTTGATTACAAAACAACCACTCCTTTGCGAGGATCTCGCAAAGAGTGGTTGCTAGTGGACAACCTTTGTGCAGTCATCCACTTGAGCCGCGCCAACCGCGCTCCCCTAGGGATAGCGCGTTATGTTGGCGGGTAGCTATTGATAGTAGTAGTAGGTGCTGGATGGATATGCTGTATTATAGGGGTAGTAGGAGTTGTAAGAGCCGCTATCGTAGTAAGTGCCTGGGTACGAATAGTACGGGCCAAAATCGCCCCCATCAATCCATATGCCATTATCGCCCCAATATCCCCCGTTGTGTCCCCAGTTGCCACCATGATCCCAGCCTCCGCCATGTCCCCAGCCACCACCGTGACCTCCCCAATTTCCGCCGCCATGGCCTTCCCAGCCACCGCCGCCATGTCCCCCGCCGTGACCTCCCCAGCTACCGCCGCCATGTCCGCCGCCACCGCCGTGACCTCCGCCATGGGCGATCAGCTGTGAATCGGCGTGATTAGTTTGGCCTACGCCTTCTGCATGTAGTGCAGGGGAAACAAAAGAAAGAACTGCGCCAGCAAATATTATTGCTGCGCTTTTGTATAAATAGTTATGCATACGAATACCTCCCTTTTATAGGAGCCGCCCAATACGCGTGCCTTTCTTGTTTTTTTAACTGTCCTTTTGGAAAAGGACATGCATTTAATATCTCTCTATCCCTGTCCCCATTATAGGTAATTATAAAAAGAGGTGTCAATCAAAAAAAATATTTACATAGATTCCTCCAGGGAGCAATTCACATAGCTCAGGCATGAAAGTAAAAAGAGGGGGAAGGGGGGCAGGGGTCCTCTATTTGCCGATGCAAAACTTGGCAAAGATTGCCGAGAGGATGTCTTCAGTGATATTGGTGCCAATGATTTTGCCTAACTCGCTTAAGCTATTGCGCATATCGAGGGCCAGGAATTCGGGGGAAATCTCGGTTTGCAATCCGCCTATGACGGAGCGGCAGGCCTCTGCCGCGGCAGTTAGAGCTTCTTTGTGGCGCACGTTAGTGATCACAATTTCTTCTTTTGAGGGAGGTCCTTTCTTCCAGATGACGCTGTCGATAGTCTGGCGCAGGGTGTCTAAGCCTAATTTTTGTTGTGCCGAGATAGCTACGATATGCGGAAAGTTGAGTGCAGGCAGGGGAGCGTGGGGCAGGTCTATCTTATTCCAGATGGCGATGCCTTTGCCGGCAGGGATTTGGTCGAGCAAATCCTGATCAGAAGAATGGAATCCCATATGGGCGTCTAATACCAGCAAGATGAGGTCTGCTTGGGACATCATTTCTTTTGAGCGGCGGACCCCTTCGCGTTCTATATGCTCTTCCGTATCGCGCATGCCAGCGGTGTCTAGCAGGCGCAGGTTTAACCCATTCAGGCGCAAACTATCCTCTAAGACGTCGCGCGTAGTGCCAGGTGTAGGAGAGACGATGGCGCGCTCTTTATCTAGTAAGGCGTTCATCAGCGAAGATTTGCCCACGTTTGGGCGCCCGATCAGGCAGAGGGTTAGTCCATCGTGCAAAATTTTTCCATCGTGAAAGGTGGCTATCAAAGCCTCGATTTCTGTGGCAATGGCGCTGAGATCTGTGCACAGAACTTCCATAGTGGTAAATTCCAGGCCTTCTTCAGGGAAATCTACCCAAGCTTCTAGGATGGCAGCGATCTGGGTAAGCGCTTGTTGGAAACCAGCGATTTTTTGAGAAAAAGAACCCTGTAGCTGGTGTTTAGCGGCATCGACGGCCCGTTCGTTTTTGGCGGAGATTAGCTCTTGCACCCCTTCGGCTTGGGCCAGATCTAATTTACCATTTAAAAAGGCTTTAAAGGTAAACTCTCCGGGGAAGGCGGCGCGCGCTCCAGCTTGCAAAACCACTTCCAAAACGCGCCGCGCTATCAGGCTGCCTCCATGGCAATGCACTTCGACAGTGTCTTCACCCGTATAGGACTTTTTGCCCAGCATGACTAATAGCAAGACATCATCCACGCGCTGTTTTTGTCTATCGAGGATGCGTCCATAATGGGCGGTATGCGTTTTATAGGCCTTGACAGGGCCCGAAAATATTTCTGCGGCTATATCAAGTGCATTATTACCGGAGATGCGGATGATCGCCACGCCTCCTTCTCCCGGCGGTGTGGCAATGGCGGCGATGGTCTCGCCCGGTTGATAGGGGGTGTGAATGAAGTCCATGTGCAGTATTGTAGCCGATAAAAAAGGCGTTAAAAAAAAATCTGGGAAGACGATAAGCCGGATTTTGTCAATCAGCCGTTAAGCTGACGAGCAATCATTCTTCTAGGAACTTCGTTGCCGAAGTTCTCAAGCGACTCTTTTGGAGCTCTGCGGAGAGCGTATAACGCTCCATTTCGGTCTTGCTTCGGATAGGGTTTATCACATCTTGGGTCTCCCCAAGTATGGCCAAGCTCATAAAGCTGGCGTTTCAGCCTGTCTAACAGGCAAGCCTGTTAGCGGTGTATTTTCTGTTACACTTTCCGTAGCCTTGCGGCCCCCAGTATTTCACTGGTATCCTCTCCTGTGAAGTCCGGACTTTCCTCTCCCTAGCTCAATGGCTAGGCAGCGATTGCTTATCTTCCCAGAACAAAATTATTTTCATTTAGGTGAAATCACTTTATTCACCCCCATTCGGGGGTGAATAAAGTGATTTCACCTTGACAGTGTACTTGTTTACCTTTTCGGTCAGCAAGGCTCAAATGAGACAGCTGCAAAAGGCTTATACTTTTGTGGAGCGGCGGCGGCGAGGCTTAGAAGCTACGCTGGAGCCTTCCAGGGCTTGACTTTCTTGCCAGTAGTGGATGCGCGAGCAATGTTCGCAGAAGATTAAACGCTCCCCTTTGCGCACCAGGTTTTCATCTTGGGCCGTTACCATGATGTGGCAGCCGCTGCAGCAGCGGTTTTCTATGGGGACAACTACGCGGTCGCGCTTATTTTGAAATAGCCGTTCGTAGATGCGCAGCACATCCTCTTCGGCTTGATCTTTGAGCTCTTCTCTTTGCACTTTTAAGATAGAGCCTTCTTCGTTGATGTTCGTGATGCTTTCGATGATTTCGGCTTGTATCGTCTTATGTTTGTCAAGTGTANNGGCGGTCGATCAAGTCGCTGATGCGGTGTTCTTTAGCTATGCGTTCTCTGTCAGCTGAAGATGTTTCGTGAGTGAGGGCATTGAACTCTTCGACTTTCTTGACGGAGCTTTGCTGCTGTTCGAGTTTTTTTACTTTGCCCACTGCATCGGAGAGTTCTGCTTCAGCATTTTTTAAATCTTTTTTGAGAGACAGCAGATGCTTCTCTTTGTGGGAAACTTGCAGCTGGAGCTCTTCTGAGGTAGAGTTAAGGGTGTTGAGCTCCTGTTGCCGTTCCTTTTTTAGGCGCATTAACCGCATCATTTTCATGTCTAATTCTTGGA
>PLSG01000576.1:0-2036 GCA_003164155.1 Parachlamydiaceae bacterium
CGCCGCGAGTGTAGGGGACGACGCAGTAGGTGCAAAACTTATCGCATCCACGAATAATGGAGACGTAGGCCTTGACTTTGTCATCGCGTTTTGCACTGAGGTAATCCAGTTCGTAGGTGAAGTTGTCGTCAGTGCGAATCGCTTGATTGCCTGAAGCCAGCACTTCATCCAAGACGTTGTTCAAGTCGTGGATGTTATTTGTACCCAAAACGAAGTCAACATGCGGCAATTTCTGAAAAATAGAGTCCTTCTTGGCATTGGCCATACATCCCGTAACGCCAATTACGGCATCCTTGCGACTGCTGCGCCCCAGCTGTCCCAACTTGCCCATCACCTTGCGCTCGGCCAGATCGCGTATGGAACAGGTATTGTATAATAAGAGATCCGCGGCATTTTCATCCGGTATGCGGTTGAGCCCGCGGCTCTCCAGCAGCCCCACCATGATCTCTGAATCGAGCTCATTCATCTGGCAACCATAAGTACGCACAAAAAAAGTCTTGAGTTGACGCATAAAAACCACTTTAATTTCGAGTTTGAAAGTATTGGATTCTAAGTGATCGGAGATCTTTTTGCAAGTCAAGAGTGGGTAAAAGCTTTCAGGTACAGCGCCTAGGAAATTTTGACGCCAAGAAGGAGCTGAAAAAAAATTGACCGAAACAAAAAAGACCAAAGGGACATAAGGGACCAAAAAGACGTTTCTACCCTTAAGAAGCGTGCAGCAAGTAAGTTATTCGATTGGACTGCGCCAAAGCCCCGGGATTGGATGATTGAAAGCGACCCCATATTGCAATACTGGGTCACTTTCAAGCATTCAACTGTGGGAGCTTTCGCGCGGCCCAATCGTGTAACTTAAATTGCGGCACGCTTCCTTATGATCCCTTATGTCTCTTATGTCCCTATGTCCCTTTGGTCCTTTTCCCTTTGACCTTGGCCACTTTTTTCATGCCGATGCGTAAAAACAGTTGGCAGAAATCAACGGAAAAGATAATATCTCAAGTACATTTGAATTTCTCAAAAAGGTTACAGTCATGACAGAAGAAAATGGAAAAAGGCAATTAAGCCGTACAGCAACTTTGCCTAAGTCATTCATACTTAAGAATGAAGAAATTGTGCACAACTGGTTTATTTTGGATGCCACAGGCAAAACGCTGGGTCGCTTTGCTTCTGAGATCACTAAAATTTTACGCGGAAAACACAAGCCTACATTTACTCCGCATGCTGATTGTGGCGATGGAGTAGTTATTATCAATGCTGATAAAATCCACGTTACAGGCAGTAAAGCAGCTCAAAAGCTTTATAGATATTACACAGGGTCCATGGGTGGCTTGCGTGAAGTTCCTTTCAGAACCATGCTAGCTAGAAATCCCACATACATCGTTGAACATGCCGTAAAAGGCATGATGCCACATTCTCGCCTGGCACGCGCACAACTGCGCCGCCTGCGCATTTTTGCTGGCAAAGAACACAATATGAGCGCCCAAAAACCCGTAGAAGCTAACATTTAATAGTAGGTCAGTATGACAGAAGAATTCGTAGCCACTGGACGGCGCAAGACAGCTGTAGCGTCTGTTCGCATTAGACCAGGAACTGGTAAAGTAGATGTTAACGGGAGGGAATTTGGCGTATATTTTCCCCTCGAAATTCAACGCAAACACATTTTGGCTCCTCTGACTAAAGTCGGAGCGCTTAAAAGATTTGACATGATCGTACGCGTAAACGGCGGCGGTATAGAAGCCCAAGCTACTGCATTGCGCCTAGGCATTGCCCGCGCACTTGTCCAAGACGACGAAGAATGCCGTCACGATTTCAAAGCATCCGGCTACTTAACGCGCGACTCTCGTAAGAAAGAACGCAAAAAGTACGGCCGCGCTGGTGCCCGCAAACGCTTCCAATTCTCCAAGCGTTAAGCACCTCTTTCCACTATATCCGCACTTCTTCTCGCAAGCAGTGCGGCTTTCAATTCCCACCACTTAGTACTACCTTTCAGCCACGACCTTACAATTTTTAACGCAAAGAAACACATAAAGGCGCAAAGA
>PLSG01000576.1:2049-5017 GCA_003164155.1 Parachlamydiaceae bacterium
TTAAAATTGCTAAATTCCGGCGGTAAGGGCGAAAGTCAATCTTCAGCGCTTCCACGCCGTGCACTTCAATAGATCTGAGGGGATTTCACTGAGAAAACGAGAAGGCTTAGTCTTCAATTCCTGCCCCATGCTCATGCGCTTAGTAGCCATGCTAATAGTCAAATGGCGCATAGCTCGCGTGATAGCCACATACATCAGGCGCCGCTCCTCTTCCGCCCCACTCTCGAGAACGCTTTTGGCATGCGGAATAATATGGTCTTCCACTCCGACTAAAAAGCAGGCCGGGAACTCCAAACCTTTAGCGCTATGAAAAGTCATCAGGTTAACTTTATCTTCGGGCTTCTTGCTATCAAAATGCGGAGCATCTACGCCGAGCGCACTCTCCGAAATAAATTGAGTCAGCTTTTGCAGGCCATCCTGCTCTTCGCCGCTATACTGGCTTTCATATTGGGCTAGAGCCGAGATGAATTCATCGACATTCTCGCTTTTGAATTCGCGCATTTTGTCACTTTTCACCTCGCTGGCGATAGATTTTTTATAATCGATCTCTTTTACCAGCCAAGTCATCGCTTCAGAGAGCGGCAAATGCGAAAACTTTCCGCGAGCCTCTTCCATAATAGAGACAAAACTATTAATCCCCTTATAAGCCTTAGCACTAAAATCGCGCGCATTAACGGCCTCGCCAATAGAGCTGTCATGGCTGGCGACGCCTTTCAATACATCCCACAGGTGTACCGCATGCTGGCGATTATAACCTGTCATAGCATCCAAAGTAGTCTCCCCAATCCCCCGCCTTGGCTGGTTGACAATGCGCAGCAACGCCTCCTGATCCTTGGGATTGACAATCACGCGCACATAGGCCAGCAGGTCTTTCACCTCTTGACGCGCGTAAAATTCGACTCCTCCCACAATTTGATAAGGCACGCCCATGATCCAGCGATCCCCATTTTTCCAGGTATGTTTAAGCAAAGCTGCTTCAAACTGGCGCGATAGGGCATTGGAACGGTACAAGATAGCAATATCCTTCCAAGCCAGGCCTCTTTGTGACTTCAACGCGACAATGCGCGCCACCACAGCCGTGGCTTCATCGATTTCACTCGGCGCAAAAAACACCTCTATCAACTCTCCGCTGCCCTTATCGCTCCATAATTTTTTGTCATGACGCTGGCTATTATGGGCGATCACCGAATTTGCAGCCGCCAAGATAGTGCTAGTAGAGCGGTAGTTTTGCTCTAACTTTATGACCACCGCATTATCAAAAGCTAAAATATTTTGCACATCCGCGCCGCGCCAGCCATAAATTGATTGATCATCGTCTCCAACCACACACAGATTGTGATGGCGGGATTCCAAAAACTGCGCCAGGCGAAACTGGATGGGGTTGGTATCTTGATATTCATCGATCATGATATAGCGAAAACGCTCTTGATAGAGCTCTAACACATCGGGACATTTTTCAAAAAGTTCGACGGTGAGCCACAGCAAGCTATCAAAATCCAATGCATTATGCGCCCGCATGCTGTCTTGCAGACGCTGGTAGATATTGCGCACAAAGCCTTCATGCCAAGGAGACTTAGGATCCACCACATCTGCCGGTTTAATGCCTCGGTTCTTGGCATGCCCTATAGCCTGGATGGTAGAGGCCAATGAAGGCAGATCGCATTCATGCTGCAACTCGTCGCGAGCCAGCCCCTTGATCAGGCGCTCCACCTCATGTTCATTATAGAGGGTGAAATTAGCCGTGTAGCCCAACCTGTGAATATGCGCGCGCAATACATGCATGCAAAAGCTATGGAATGTATTGAGCGTAACCTGTTTAGCCGCTTTAGCATCGATCAACCCTGCCAAGCGGTGGCGCATTTCAGCGGCCGCTTTATTGGTAAAAGTAAGCCCCAATAAGCCTGTAGGCAAAACGCGCAAATTCCAGATCAAGTGCGCCATGCGCATGGTCAAGACGCGCGTTTTACCGCTGCCAGCACCTGCCAATATCAAAACGCGACCATGGACGGTCTCTACGGCGCGACGCTGCTCTGGATTTAGGGCTGAAATATCGAAGGGTGCGGCCGCTTGCATAGCCACCTCATTGGGCATTAAGGGATCTTTAGAGGATCATTTGGATAAAAGAAGTAGATCGCGGATTACATCGGGGGTTTTAGCACGGTTGGCAGCGCCGCCAGGTTTGACGTTGATATCAAAACCTATGGGGAGTCGATGCCGGCACAACCTAAACCCTTCACGCACAATGCGCTTGAAGCGGTTGCGGTCATGTGCTTTGCCATAGCGTTTGGAAACGGTAATTCCCAATCGGGTGCGCGGGGCATGAGTTTGACGAAAATCGATGACAATGCACGCTCCAAACTTGCGGGAGATCCCGTGAAGCAGTTTTTGATACTGCTTCCTGGAGCGTAGCCGAAGGACTTTAGGAAAAGAATAGTCAAGAGTGCTCACGTCAGCGGCTATACGGCTAATTCGTAGCGACCTTGATTTCTGCGTCTATTGATGATCTTACGACCATCTTTAGTTTTCATTCTGGCACGGAATCCGTGTACAGCTTTACGGCAACGTTTGCTGGCTTGGTATGTGCGTTTCATCTGGATATCCTCACATTTTACAAATTTAATACACTTAAAAATCTAGCAGAAGCATACCGCAAGCTCGGAATTTTGACAATAGAAAAATAAACGAAAAAGGACCCACCCATCTTTTCGGTCCGCGGAGGGAAAACTTTCGTTCAATAAAATTACAAGATGGGAAGGATGAAGAACAGTATAAGGAGGATAGAAACAGGATGGGCCTGTTCTCTATCTTATCTTGTTCCCCATCCTTCCCATCTTGTTCTTTATCCTTTCCATCTTGTAATTTCATTCACGATCCTAATCCTAAGCGTTCGACTGAGGAAAAGAACCTTGCTCATCTTTGCTTATCTTTTAGGTTCGCGGAGGGAAAGCTTTCGTTCAATAAATTTACA
>PLSG01000097.1 GCA_003164155.1 Parachlamydiaceae bacterium
ATAAAATCACACAAATCTAAGTATGGTCCAAGATCTGATCACTCTCTTACGCTGCTACCGCAGCTAAATTACTTGCATGATTTCAACCCCACGCTCCGGCGGAGGACCGCCTTCACGCGGGGCTTCCCACTGTCAGCCGCTGCCGCGGTGAACAGCCTCTTAAGAGGGTTCTAGCAGTCTTTTATTGCTGCGGCAGCAGCTGACAGTGGGAAGCCCCGCGTGAAGGCGGTTCCTCCGCCGGAACGTGGGGATTGATGGCACAAAAATGGCTGAGCTGCGGTAGCAGCGTAAGAGTGTTACCAAACCTTAGACCATGCTTAATGTGATTTTTTGCAGAGGAAAAAGACACAAAATCAACACCCTAGCCTTGGGCTACATGCCCTCACCCCCGTTCGGGGGTGAATAGAAAAGATTTTGAAAAAGGGACTTACTTACAGTGTTCTAATGTGTCGCTGACTTTTTAGCATAAGCGATTTAACAAATTGCAGGAGTACTTAGCGCTTATGTCGCCGCCAATTCCCGCTAGAAAGCCCACAACGCTCGCAGCTGTCGAAGCTGTGGATGCCTCCAAGCCCAGCGCTGAGGCACCGGAGAAAGCCGCCATACTTAGCGTCGCGGTAGCTAGTGCGCTCGCGCCCGTAGATAGCAGTGGCTTGGCTATTCCTATGACTTTCCGCGCATTAGACTTATTCAATCCTTTTCGCGCATGATGCATCACATGTGCCGCATCAATGGCCGGCGCAAAGTCGCCCAGATCAGATACTCCGTCTGCAATCACTTTAATTGCGCTAGCGGTGAGCGTTGCGGCGGATTTTATGGGCTCTAGCGAGGCTGCATAGCTAACTGCCTTAGCCGTCACATTCACTATAACTACCTTCGTTTTGAGAGAATCTATTTTATCTTGCAGTTTTTCGTTCTTGATGGCGGCAGACATGATTTTAAGGCGTTGGGGTGTCCAGATGGTGTGATCCAACTTGCCAGCTTTTGCGCCTGCTTCGATTAATTTTAGCTGTTGCGTGCGGATGTGGACCACAAGCTTTTTGCGCTGCTCAACTTTTTTGGATGTTTGAGAGAAGGGAAGGTAAGCCAAGAGGTCTGTTTTTGTATCGCAGAAAGCTCCATATAAATTTTTCGTTATATTTGAACTTATCATGTGCTTTGCCTTTTATGATTTAATAGTATGATTCATTGAATATGCCTCGATTATAGCTGTCGCATGTGAAAGGAAAATCAAGTCTATGTTAATTTTTGGTTAATTAGGTGAATTTGAAGGTTTTGTTAGGCAAACGAATTTAAAAAAAATAATTTAACACAAAGAAACACACAAAGAGCGAAAGGGCACAAAGAAGGCAGATGAGAAAATATGTGTTTTATAAAATCTTAACAATCACTTGCTAA
Source organism: Parachlamydiaceae bacterium (assembly GCA_003164155.1). GTDB lineage: Bacteria > Chlamydiota > Chlamydiia > Chlamydiales > Parachlamydiaceae > BOG-1457. The sequence continues at coordinate 1,399 of PLSG01000097.1, forward strand.
AATGGCGTGGGGGCGAGATGAACTTTCCCTTTGAGTTAGTTTAACTTTATGCAAAATCGTTGCCTCGATAATGTTTTAGATATAATCAAAAGGATATGTTAAAATGGCAAGTTCTTGTACTTCTTCTTCCTCTCGTTTAAGTGTACTAAGTCCGGTAACTGCAGAATACACGGCATCTTCGACCACAAGTTTGGTAAGTGGGTGCACCAATCCGAGAAGGTCCATTCCCTTGCGTATTAAATGGGACGGTTATTTTCCACTACCTGATGTGTCAACCATCCATGATCTTTGTCGGATGCAGCCCATGCAGCTAATCATCCGCCTTTGGAGTTTGCAAAGAGGTGCAGGAAATCCCTGTGCTAAATTGCCAAGGAACGTCGCCGAACATGTGTTTTCTTATTTGTCTATGCGCGATCTTGGCCGCCAATCTGCTGTTTGTCGAATATCAAAGACAGTTGCCGATGCTGCCCCTATATGGCGGCAATTTGCGGGTGTGCCCAGCAATTCTGCAAAAAATAGTTGTAAATCTAAATTGTTTTTAAAGTTAATGGAAGCTGAATGGGAAAAAAGCCGCAATTTATTTAGTCGTTTTTACGGTTTAGATGAAGATGGGCTACACGCAGTAATCAGGCTGCGCCTCTTAAATGAGTCAGATATAGGCGGAATCGAACGGATCCGTGAGCTTTGTCGCAGTTTTCAGACTAATCGCATACTGCTATGGGGAAATGCTTGGTTGAAAAGTTTAGCCAAAGGATGCCTATTTAGTGAAGGTTACAATGACAGGTATATTCTAAATCAATTAGAGCGTCATTTTACAGATCAAAGGATCGCTATAGAACGAGCTCACCTTGACGCTGTCGAACAAGAAGTACAGCAAGAAATACAGCAAGAAGTACAGCTTGAAGTAGAAATGGAGCAGTAGTTTTATCATAACTTGACCTTATTCACCCTTTGCCCTCCTCTGTGCTCTCTGTGGTAAAAAAATCTACCACAGAGATCACAGAGAGCACAGAGGAGGGCAAAATGACCGAAAAAGTGAACATAGCCCTTAGCTTTAGGCTGGGAAAGATAAGAACAGGCATATCCTGTTTCTATCCTCTGTATCTTGGTCCTTCATCCTTTCTATCCTCAGAATTCTTGATCTC
>PLSG01000342.1 GCA_003164155.1 Parachlamydiaceae bacterium
GCTTCACCATACGAATATCTTGTTCCCCTTGATTATTCGTAAAAGGCACTGAAAAATCATACATAAAGCGAAGGACACAACTACGCTTTTCTTTAAGACGGTCCAAAAGATTCTTACCTTCTCGTTGCTTTTGCCGCCCTCGCTTCCCTTTTCTTGGCAATGGGGGTAACAACGAGTGATATTCAAACCCCTTAGCAATAATCGGAAAAGAGCAATCCTCTTCCATCTTTTTTATTCTTTCCATCTTGTGAAAAATTTGCAGAAGCGATAACTAATTTATCGATTCCGAAGAAGTTTTTGTGCATGTTATTGAAAGCAATTTCGTCATCTTCTTGTTACATTACGCCCTATCTGCTTTACCTTTGATTTCCGATTCATGCGTCTTCAACTTCTGCTTTATTTCATTAAAAACCCCACATAGCAATGAAAACTCATATTCCACGCGTTGGCTATACGTGCGGATTAAACTGCGCACAAAGAATTTTTCCAAAGATATGATGTCGTGGATGCCCCCCAGCCATGCTTTTAAGCAACCAATCTCTTGGCTGTTATACACATGGATTTCACCGCTGAGGAACTTAAATTGCGTAAGCAATTTGATAAAATGTGCATTTTTATCTAAGCCCACCGCGCTTCCGGCACCCTGCAGTACAACCCCTAGGCTAGGATAATAGAGAAATGAGTTGTACTCTTTGGCGAGGGAAGGCTTCTTTTTATCCTCATTTAATGCATTTTGAATGGCCTTGGCGTCTTTCAAATCTAAAGCAATCAACTTAATGTCACCTGGATCGCGGATGCCCTGCACCACAAGTGCCGGACCGAAGGGTTTAGCTTGCCCTTCAAAGGGAGCTCGATCTGTGGATGCGGTGAAGGCCGCATTCAGTGAGATTAATAGATTGGGATCAAATAAATTGGTAAAATTAGGACAGGGAAGAAGACTCCCTGCAGCTTGTGTTTCGCACATTCCCAATACCGTGGAGGCGCGCTTTAGCACGTTAAAATGAGGGAACTTGCGCGACTCGCCAAGACAGGCAGAGAAAGATGCCCCCAAAATTGGTCGTGAAATTGACGCGTCATAAAAACTGCGCTTGAAAATATTCGGAGCAGAAACCCAAGTCATATAAGTAGCCGGGAACAACTTAGATCTCGCCTCCAGCATGAGTTTTTGCTGCTGCAGCTCCTTCTGGCGGTTCATTTGCGACTGCACTTCCACAGCGCGCTGGGAGAGTACTTCCACCGATTTCCCCTGCACCATACTAGCCGAAACGGCCAGATAAGCTGGAACTTGTTCTTTTCCCTTGATCAAAGCCTTATTGATCACGTCATCGAGCAGTTTCTGAGCTGGCCTCAAGCGGAATTCGCAGGAATACTTTTTGAAAAGTTCCGTGTGGCAATACTTGCCTATCCATTTATCTATCGAGGAGATAGCCATGCCCCTATAGTATAGCAAGGCAGCATGCGCAGGAAGTCTATTTTCTTTTTGCCCATACTGTTGGTAAGGGGCAAACTCTACAGTGGTGCGCATAGCCTGGGCTAGATCTCTAAAAAAGGGAGATGCCCTATCAGAAAGAGTTACGCTATCGAGGATCTGCAGGGCGACTTGGAAAATATGGTTGGAAAACTTTTGGTTTATGGCCATCAAGTTATTTTCGCTTTGCAATCTAGCTTGATTGATTTTAGCAAACATAAGCAAATCGAGTGCCGTCAAACCGGAAACTTCACGGTGTTCTAAAGCTAATTTACTTTCCGGTTCACTCACAGGGACTCTGCTTGGCAGAATGCAGCTAATGACCTCGCAGACATCCAGAGGAATGGCAAAGAGCACTCTCTGGTTGATGTCCAATTTTCGCATGCGCCATACAGCTTGCTGAACCTCGCTCAAATTTTGGCTCTTATGCATGGTGACAATGGCCAGGGCATCACTGGCTTGCAAGATATTCGTGCCAGTACAATGCGGTTGATCGTAGATGGTAAACCGCTTCTCAGGCGCTATATCAAAATATTTAGCAGGTGTGGGAGAGGAGTTTTTTCTTCGCAAGGCCATCAAAGTATCATCTTCGAAATAAAAAACCGCCTCTAAAGAGGGACGCAGCTCAAGTATATAACTTGCCAACACTTTGTGATCGGCTACATTTTTAAAAAGGGCCCCCACATCTATGATAGCTTTAGCTTGGAGTGCTTGTGGCAAACTCAATAGTTCCCTTAGCATTTCTTTGGCAGCGCTATTTTTTAAGACATGCACTTTGGTTGCTTGAGCTTGCAAGAGCAGCAAAGTTTTGCCATCTGTGCCCTTTTCCGGTGTGACCGAAATAGAATCGGGGAATGTATCACTTTCGGCCAAAGTTCCCGAATATCCCTGCACCACGGCAAATAGATCGGCCAAGGTTTGAGCATTGCTCGTGATCCGTTCATTATAAACCACGATTTTAGGAAAAATGTAGGCGGCGATAAAATTATTGAGCAGCACAGGATCTTTAGAGATCATCGCGGCAAGCTCTGCGACATCGCTGTCGCTGAGCTTTTCCAGAGCATACTTGAGGGCGCCTTCTGCGTTGCGCATAGTCGCAGCTTTTGAGCCAATCATGCGCATGAATTCGCCATAGGGCGCCGTGCTATCGGCTGAAATGCCCGAACGCGAGCTCAGTTCCAGCCGCACCGCCACTTTGATTCGATCAATCTGCTCTGAAAGGCGTTGTTTGGGCAGTCCCTCACTTTGGTAGGCTTGGATAGTAAAGTTCAAAACTTCGACAATGCTGCTAAACTGCGAACCCCAATTGGGTTTATTAACTCCTTTATAGGGTCCCGCGACCAAGTTTTCCCAGCCACCGCCACCTGTTGAGATTTCTTCTAGGGTGTCTTTTTTAGAGGTTTCTTTGGTGAAGAACCCATAATCCACTTTATATTGCTTATTCAAGGTGTTTAAAAATGTTTGGCACTGTTCTCTGGTAAAGGC
>PLSG01000582.1 GCA_003164155.1 Parachlamydiaceae bacterium
CCATTGACCATTTATAAATAGATAATTTTTTGCATAGCCTTCCACAGTAAATCCCAAGCGTTGCAAGAGCTTTGCGCTTCTGGTATTTATGGGCATATAATTAGCCATGATCCTATGAATGCCCAATTCTTCAAAAACATACCTGATGGCAGCTTCTAGAGCTTCAAACATCAATCCCCGGCCTTCATACTCACCATCAATTTTATAACCCAAATAACATGCCTGAAATGAGCCGTAAAAAATCTGTGTAAAATTGCAAAAACCTATGATTTTGCAGGGGTCTTCTATAGGCCTCATAAAAAATCGAGCAGAGCTCCCCTCTTCACATTCTTTTATCCAACTCTCTAACCGCGTTTGAACTTCTCCGCAAATAAGCTGAATGTCTACAGAGCTAACTGATTCCCACTTTTTCAAGTGGTTGCGATTGCGCGTTTCAAAATCATTAATAGCCAAAACATCTTCCGAACATGGCACGCTTAAAATCAGATTTTGTGTTATGAATGCATTTTCCATAGGATTCCCATATATAAATACAGGTCAATTTCATTATTTAGTAAAAGGGGCCGGCCCCTTTTCATGGCGGCTATTGAAATTCAAAGTCAGACAAAAAGATATACCACAGCAAGATCCATAAAGCTATCAAAAACCGAACCAAAACCCTTATCTACTTGATCCCTAAGCTTTCCATCAATTTGATCCCTTTGCTTTCCATTAGGCACCTTTTCAAAAGCTTTGCCTAAATTCTGAAAGCGCAAAGTTATGACTTCGCTTTGCAATTTTAAGAAATTCTCCTTCGTTAATCCAGGGATATGGCGATCAGCCATTTTACGCATGTACCTTCCAAAGCTTAACAAGGCGATATACGTGATATTTTGCAGGGCGAGCGAGGGAACAATAATTTTTGCAGTGAAATAAAGCGCTGCCATTTTATAAGTGGCAATGGCTATGCCCACAGTGCCAATAGCTCCCAAAACCGTTCCCCAAAATTTCAAAGGAAAATAATATTTTTTAGCGCTTTCATAAGAGCCGACATTCCATATCGGTGGCGTGGCCGGGGGATTAAAAAGACTTACTGCTGTGGTCATAATTACCTAATTTTGTTTGTAATGGCTGATCCGGTTTGAGAAAAAGTCTACTTTGTAATAAATCACTTTTGCTATCTTTCTTAGGACTATTGCCGTAATAAGCAATTTATTTAGCTTTTCCGCAATGAGCATCTTAGTATTTCGAGTGTATTAGTGTCAAGTGTATTCATAGAATGGATAGAAGGGTTGAACATTAAATCTTTTTCATGAAAAGACTCGGAGGCACAAAAAAACACCAAGAGAAAGAGGGAATTTGAGAATTAACCGACCGAAAAGATATGCTCATCACAAACTTTCGCTCAATCTTACAGGAGTTTCGTCCTTTAGGACAGGCTGTGCATGCCCTAAGCTCCGCAGGAGCGATAGAGGTGAAGCCCACTGCCATTGAATTAAAATTATGTTTTAGCTTTTTCTGAACCCCGGAGGGATCGCATCTGTAAGCCCAGGGTGAACGTCGCTGCGAAGCGGCAAGTAAACCCTGGTACAGTAGACAAATGCAGTAGGGCGAACCTTCCCCATACCACACTTTCGTGAACGTGCCCGAGCCCGNNTCCGATTTCCTGCCCTGATCCGAATAAAGATGTGGGTAAAAGCATGACCGCTCCTTCGGAGCTGTACCATATTTTTCTATCTCCGCCTATTTCTCCTGCTTTTCTAAAGCCAATGGCCGTTGCCGAGGGGCAAAGAGCAGATAAAGTGCCGGCAAAACTACTAAGGTAAGGAAGGTCGAGCTGATCAGCCCGCCAATCACCACTGTGGCTAAAGGTTTTTGAACTTCGGCCCCGGCGCCTTGCGCAAGTGCCATGGGCAAGAAGCCAAGCGAAGCCACCAGAGCAGTGACCATCACTGGCCGCAGGCGCGTTAAGGAGCCTTCGATGATCGCGGCATGCTTATCCATGCCCTTTTGGACTAGCTGGTTGATATAGCTCACCAGCACCAGGCCGTTTAGCACGGCGATGCCGGAAAGGGCGATAAATCCCACGGCGGCAGAAATGGAAAAGGGCATGTCGCGCATCCACAAAGCCGCAATGCCGCCCGTCAAGGCCAGCGGAACACCTGTAAAGACCAACAGGGCATGGCGCATAGATCTAAAAGCTGTATAAAGCAAAAGAAAAATGAGAAAGAAGCAAATGGGCACCACCAGCACTAAGCGCTCTTTGGCGGATATGAGATTTTCAAATTCTCCGCCCCAGCCCAGCCAATAGCCGGCAGGCACTTTAACCGAAGCGTTGATTTTTTCTTTGGCCGCTTTTACAAAAGAAGCGATATCCGATCCCCGCACGTTGGCTTGTACGACGACCATGCGTTTGCCATTTTCGCGGCTTATCTGGTTCAAGCCCGAATTATAGTCTAAGCTAGCCACTTCCCGTAAGGGGATGTATGGATAGATAGGCACGCTCAAATCGCCTATGCCCCGCGACAGCTTCTGCTGGGCAGGCAAAGAGATGGGCAAAGCTTCGAGAGCTGCAATATCTGTCCTCAGGTGCTCGGGAAGGCGCACAACCAAGTCATAGCGCCGGTCGCCTTGCATGATGATGCCAGCTTTTCCTCCGCCCACGGCAATATCGACGACATTCAGCACATCCTTCATATTGAGATTATAGTGACTGAGCGCCGCTCGATTGACATTGACTTCCAAGGTAGGCAGTCCATCGATTTTATCGACCATGACATCTGCTGCGCCGGGTATTTTATATAGCACGGCAGCAATGGCATCGGCCGTCTTCTTCATCACTTTAAAGTCATCGCCATAGATTTTGACCGCCACATCGCTGCGCACGCCGGCGATGAGTTCGTTGAAGCGCATCTCTATGGGCTGAGTAAACTCGTAGGAGTTTCCAGGAAGTTTGGATAAGGCCTCCTCCATGGATTGAATCAGTTGCAGCTTACTTAGGCGGCTGTCTGGCCACTGACTGCGCGGCTTTAGCATCACAAAGGTATCCGAGGCATACGGAGGCATGGGATCGGAGGCCATCTCAGCTGTGCCCGTTTTGGAATAGACAAAGGCCACCTGATCAAAATTTTGGATGGCTTTTTCCACACCGAGCTGCATAGCAGTAGCTTGCGAAAGCGACGTACTGGGGATGCGCGAAGCTTGTACGGCGATGTCTTGTTCATCCAAAGTGGGAATGAATTCTTGGCCAAGATGCGTGAACAGATAAAAGGAGCTGACCAAAATCAACACAGCCGAACTGGCAATGACATAGGGAACCTTGAGCACTCCATTTAAAATGGGGGCATAGGCCAGCTTGAAGCCATGTATTAGGCGGCTTTCCCTTTCTTGCACCTTCCCAGTGACAAACAAGGCGATAGCAGCCGGAACGAAGGTCAGCGAAAGCACAAAGGCGGCAAGCAAAGCAAATATGACGGTCAAGGCCATAGGTTCGAACATCTTCCCTTCTACGCCAGAGAGCGTCAGCAAAGGCAAGTAAACGGTGATGATCACCGCCTGACCGAAGACCGAGGGCTGAATCATCTCTTTGCTGGCCACCATGACCTCTTGCAAACGCTCTTCGACGCTGAGCTTGCGCTTGACACGGCTTTGCTTTTCGGCTAGTTTCCTCAAGCAGTTTTCCGCGATGATCACCGCTCCGTCGACGATTAAGCCAAAATCTATCGCTCCCAGGCTCATCAGATTGCCGCTAATTTTGGCCTGTACCATCCCGATGGCGGTCATGAGCATAGCCAAGGGTATGATCAGAGCGGTGATGAGGGCGGCACGCAAATTGCCGAGCATCACGAAAAGCACCACCATCACCAAAGCGGCCCCTTCAGACAAATTGCCGATCACCGTATGAATAGTCGTATCGATCAACTTTGTCCGATCGAGCACAGGTTTAGCTTGGATATCTTTGGGCAAGGAAGCGTTAATCTCCTTCAAACGTTGATCTACGGCCTGGGCGACGGTGCGGCTGTTGGCCCCTATCAGCATCATGGCCGTGCCAATCACCACTTCCTTGCCATTTTCGCTGGCGCTTCCGCTGCGCAACTCTTTGCCCATTCCCACGTCAGCTACATCGCTCACTTTTATGGGCACGCCGTCTCTGGTCATAATGATGATGCCGCTGATATCCGCAGGGCTTTCAATGCGCCCGTCGGCCTTAACTAAAAACGACTCGCCGCCTTGTTCTATATAGCCAGCGCCGATATTTAAGTTGTTTTCGCGCACGGCAGTCATCAGATCGTCAAAGTTCACCCCTAAGGCCATCATTTTTTCAGGATAGGGCTGAATGTGATATTGCTGGATAAATCCGCCGATGGCGTCTATGCCTGCCAGACCATTTATCCCCCTAAACTGAGGACGGATGATCCAGTCCTGGACGGTGCGCAAGTAAGAGCCCCTTTCCATCTCGTTTTTCAAGGTATAACCTTCAGGCGTGAGATAAGTGCCATCTGCTTGCCAACCAGGCGAAGGAGGCAGCAAGCTGGCCTCTGCTTGGACCTTAGAAAGCTCGGGCCGAACGAAATCCACTACCCACATATACACTTCGCTTAAGCCTGTGGAGATGGGGCCCATCTTGGGATCGGCGCCTTCTGGAAGGCTTTCTCTGGCCTCGGTGAGACGTTCGTTGATTTGCTGCCGGGCAAAGTAGATGTCGACTTTCTCGCGAAAAATAGCCGTAACTTGCGAGAAGCCATTGCGTGAAAGCGAACGGGTGCTCTCGAGTCCCGGAATCCCATTAAGTGCCGTTTCGATGGGAAAAGTCACTTGCTTTTCGACTTCTATGGGCGAAAGTCCCGCCACGGAAGTGTTGATTTGAATTTGATTATTGGTGATATCGGGAACCGCATCGATAGGCAGATGCTTGAGGGCATAGCATCCATAAGCCGCCACAGCTATGGTCAGCATGATCACTAGATAGCGATTAGCCAAGGCAAATTTTAGAATCTTTTCTATCATGGAAAAACCTTTTCATTTACTACAAAATTAACAACGTACTAGCTTAACGACGTACTAGGAAATTTAAACGCAAAGAAACACACAAAGATCGCAAAGGACGCAAAGAAGGAAAAAAAACATTTTCTGCTTTGTGTTTAAACTTTTTTTGCTTTGCGTCCTTTGCGATCCTTGAGTGTTTCTTTGCGTTAAAATTCCTAAATTCGCTGACCGAAAAAATGATCAAGGCGTACTTAGCCGCCCCCGGATCCTTTGCCAAGTTTTGGTTTTAATTTTTTTCCTTTTCCTGCTTTGCGTCCTTTGTGATCTTTGAGTGTTTCTTTGCGTTAAAATTTTCTAAATTCGCTGATCGAAAAGTGCTCGAGGCGTACTTATTCGCCCCCGGCCCCTTTGCCAAGTTCCGCTTTGAGTAGGAACGCGTTGGTGGCGGCATATGCGGCGTCTTTTTCAAGGCCAGCTACAATTTCAACATACTGGCTGTCTATGCGCCCCGTTTTAACTGCTCTTTTTTCAAAACCTTCCGGATGCACGACGAAAACACATTCCACACCATCGATGATTTGCACTGCTTCCTTGCGCACTGCAATAGGCACCTCAACTTCTTCGGCTGACAAAGACACCCTGACTGCCGCACCTGGATACCAGTCCCGTTCGGCATTGGGCAAAGCCGCTATAGCTTGGGCGGTTTTGGTCTGATCGTCGATTACCGGACTCAGATGCTTGACCACAGCTTTAGAAGAGACGCCCCCATGCAAATAGCTCACTTCGATTTTTTTCCCCACCTTAACGCCAGGTAAGTCTTTGGGATAAATGCCCATCTCCACCCATACGGTATCTAGATCGCCGATCGTAAAAATCTCTTTATCGGTCTGCAGCATCTCGCCCAGCGTGACAGCTTTTTCAATCACTACGCCCGATATAGGAGCTTTGATTTCATAAAGGCGCAGCCCTTTCTGCTCTTCTTTGGCGATGCTCTCAATCTCCTTGTCGTTCATGCCCAAGATATAGAGGAGCTGAGCAGCCATTTCCTGGTTTATCTCGGCCTCCTTAGCTCCCATCAGGGCTTGCCAATAGTCTTGCTGGGCCGAGATCTGTTTATCCTTTAGGGACTGTTCTGCTTTGAGAACTATCTGGGCGAGTTCGGCCTTTTTAAAAGCCGTTAGATAGGCCGCTTTAGCTTCGGCCATCTCCTTGCTCTCAAGAAGTGCCACCACTTCGCCCTCTTCGACTTTTTCCCCTAAACCCTTGTTAATTTTGGTGACAATGCCCGAAACTTTCGAGACTACATGCGCATAATGGTCCGCGTCTACGACAACGATGCCAGGCAAGGTGAGAATCCTCTGAATGTTGGCAACCCCTGCGCGCTTGACTTGAATATCCGCGGCTTGGATCTGCTCTGATGAGAGCTTGGCCAAATGCGCATCGTGGTCGTGATCTTCACCTTCATGGTCATGGTCGTGGTCGTGGTCGTGATCTTCGTCGCCATCTTGTTCAGCATGCGCATGAAAATGCTCGGCGGCGTGATTGCCATGGGCACACACATAAGGCACAGGAATAGCCAGCAAGCAACAGCCAGCCGCCGTCAAGACGGCATATTTTGCCATTGAGCTTCTTTTCTTCATAAACACCCTCCTTGGGACATTAGTAACTATTCAGATACCCCGACGAAGGAGGGGTATGTGAATAGTTACGGAAATTACAGTGTATTAAATCAAGTTGCTAGTCCTTGTAACCTACAATGCGTTGTATCACGGCTTGCTTTTGATGATAGTCAACTAAAACTTTGATGTATTCTTCGTGAGTTTCAAAGTAGGTGCGCTGGGTATCTAATAAATCCAGATAATCGGTTTTGCCTTGCAGGTACCCCTCCTTGGAATTTTCAAAAGCCGCCAAGGTCATAGGCAGCACTTCTTCTTTCAATATGTGCGCATCTTGATAGGCATTCGTCCATTCTTCATGGGCGTCGGCCAGTGCCAGATGCAAGCGGTTGAGCTCGGCCTGCTGGGCATCCAAAACCTGTTGTAAATCCCACTGAGCGCGGCAAATATGCCCTTGGTTGCGGTCAAAAATGGGTAAGGGGAAGGAGATGCCCACTGAGACCGAATTATTTCCCAGGCGATATTGGTTATATCCGGCAGAGAGAACCACATCGGGAATCTTTTTAGCCCGTTCGAGAGTCTCCGCGGCGCAAGCCGCCTCGGCTTCGGCTTCTAGTTTCGCCAGATCGGGATTAGCGCCTTGATTTTGCAGCCGCGCGCATAGCGAATGCAGAGTGGGCAAGGGGCAAATCTCGTAAAATGGCAACCAGACGCCGTCGAAATCAGGGCAATTGCTCCCCCAAATCGCAGACAAGCGCTTTTTGGTCAGCCCAAGATTGCGTTGCGCACGTTCTTGGAGCAGCAAAGTCCGCGACAGAGCAATTTCCGCTTTCTTGGCTTCAAGGTTTGGAACTTTGCCGGCCTCCGCTTTGCAGCTAGCAGCATGCAGGGCTTGTTGAGCAAGTTTAAATTGGTCTTGGACGACCATGAGATTTTCTTGCGCTCCCATGACCTCCACAAAGGCTGTCACGACCGCCAAACGCAGGTCCTGGCGTTGGATTTCATACTCTCTTTGGGTAACCAGGGTAGCTTGAGTGGCTAGTTTTTGGCGCGCAGAGCGTTTTCCTCCCAGTTCAATCAGCTGAGATAAGTTATAGGAAATTTCATAATCGCCTTCTTGCCGCCTATAGACGACATTATTAAAATCATCTACCCCCACGCTTATTTCGGGATTGGGAAAAACCCCTTCCTGCAGCTCTTCGGCTTGCATGGAGCGAATGGCATCTTCGGCCATATTAAGGGCTGGCGCATTGCTCCATGCCCGCCTGATGGCAGTCTCCAGATCGATTACGCGCAGTGCTTGGGCAGGAGCTTCTTCGGCACGAAGTTCAAGCGGCCATGTCCCCAGCATAGAAGACAGCAAGCCCGCAGCCAAGAGCGCAGATAGGCAGTTGTTATACATAATACACCTACACCGTGAGTTTCTACATATGGGGGCATATAAAGGAAATGGCACCCTGAGTACGCGGTCAATATACTTAGGCTGCATTTCTCATATGAGCATGTCCCATGCGCTTCACATTTTCAGAGCAATATTTGGCAACTTGAGAAAGTTTTGGAGAATGCCCCATCAGTCTATTTTTGTAAATATCTTCTTGAATAGGTAAGTTTTTTTTGATAACTTGACAGACGTTTTTCTTTGAGGCCGATGATTTAACCCTATCATAAATTCCAAAACCCACAAAAAGGAAATGTAGCGCATGAAAAAAGCTCTTTTATATTCCATTGCGACTTTTCAACTAATGGCAGCCAGCCTGTTTGGGCATAGCGCCTCAACATCCCATGCGCCCATTGAATTTGCGGGGGCGTGTGATAGGGATCTAGAGCCCGTTTTGAGCTTGCAGACACAATATCTGCGCCATCGCGGACACACAGAGCTAGATCAAAGCATCAATCAGCCTCATTACGGTTCAAGCCCCCATTCTCAGCTAACTCAAGGGTTAAGTTTGAACTGGAGCGGCTATGCAGTTATCCCCAAGGATGACCAAAGGGTCAGCGCGGTTTCTGGTTCATGGACGGTGCCCGATGTTTCCAGCTCCACGCGAGACTCCATTTGTTCATTTTTTGTGGGAATAGATGGGTATTCCAGCCCCACCGTAGAGCAGATAGGCACAAACCAACTGTGGTGTGATGGAGAACAGATCAATTATGCTTGGTACGAAATGTATCCCCAGGGGCTGGTGGTAATTGATCCAAATGCATACCCGGTTGAAGCAGGTGACAAACTGCACGCTTCGGTGACATTAACCGATTGCGACACATTTTTGCTATCCATTGCCAACCAAGATAAAGATTGGCATTTCGAAGTGAGTGCGACCTCTCCTGGCGCTCTATTGACTTCGGCTGAGTGGATTGTGGAGTCTCCTACAGGGGCTGCTGGTTTTTTGCCTTTAGCAGATTATCACAAGGGACACTTTCACCACTGCAAAGTGACCATCAATGGGGTCACTGGCGGGATAACCAACAGAAGCTGGAAGCACGACAAATTGAGCATGGTGGGCTTGAAATTATGCACTGGCAATATATTCACAAAATCTAAGCCCTACGACTTGTCAGAAGGCGGGCATAAGTTTAAAATGCGCTGGAAGCACTATTAACGCAAGTTGGTAGTACACTGTCAAATGTGAATTTACGGATTTGATTAGTTAGGCCTACCTGAAAGCTCCTAGGAGTTTTG
>PLSG01000551.1 GCA_003164155.1 Parachlamydiaceae bacterium
ACCATCTCCCGGATTGCCATGTAAGCAAACTATTGTCGTCATATTATCGTACCTTTATTTATAGCGCGAAAGACTCACCCCTTCCAGCATTGAGCCCTAAGCTTAGCATTTTTTAAGATGCTCAGTCCAGCTATCTTAGCTGATGCTGGCGGATTTATGACACAAAGATTGGCAACTTGGATTACCTCTCATCTACTNNGACCAAATAGATTTACCACCATCTGAGCAGATTGACGTTGGATTAAGCCGGAAAACTGCGCGTATTCTTCCACCAATGCTTGTTGCGAAATTTTACCCTGATGATGCTTTTGAAATAGATATAACAAAGAACTCAATAGAGACAATCCAAAATTGGCTCCAGAAGCTACCATAAAGTTAGGTGTCAGGTTGGCATCTCCCACATCTATGCGCAGCTGAGGTATCTCTAATGATCCAGCTTCAATCTCACTTTGGCCTATAGGTTGCTCGGAGTGCGATAAATCAATCTCTACATTAAAATGTTTTCTCGGCCCCCCCCTGGGAAACCCCATATCCGCAGCTAATATATTGAGTAAATTGTCGATGTCAGCTTCATCTTCTCCAGGGAACAATTCCATATTACAATAAAATTCTTCCTGTGGATTAAAGGAACAAAAGGGGCGCACAGCGCGAGACAGTTGTGGGATAGATCTTCCCACGCAAGGATGTTCAGTCGCAGGAAAGAAAACACCCAGTCCGCTCAATTTTGCGATATGCTTGCGCGTGGTTCCAAAAAGTTCATTAAGTTTTCCACCGCTGGCATTGATGATAATATCGGAATCAGTGCCTGCCTCGTGGCCATTAAAATAAAGCGTGCTACGATTTTTAAGACCGCGCCTAACCTCTGTACACTTCATGCCAAAGCGCAAGTTTATCTCGTCTTTACAATGCGCTTCCAACCCATTTTTCAGGCGTTGGATAACCCCCTTCAAAAGATGTTGTATTTTGAAGATCGGCAAACTTAGAGCATTGGGTAGGTAGCGCTCGGCATGTTCGCCCATTCTGGCTTTTCTAGCTTCATTGAGCTGTTTGTCGGAGCTCACTTTAGCGAAGGACCATCCTTTATAGTTTNNCTTTAACTCCGAAAGCATCCAGGATTTGCAGATTTTGCAGGCCTAAGCCGTTTAAAAGCCAATAACTTTGGCGCACTAAGCTAAAGGGCTGACGCCTTTCGGCAAAGCTGGACCGAGCCCCATGCTCTTTGACATGTTTCTCGAAAACTTCTTTGCCATCCTTTTCTTCTCCCTCTTGAGCATCGCTATATTGTTCATAGCCGGTAACTTGATAACCTAACTTAAAAAACATTAAAACGGCAGCTAATCCAATCGGCCCACCTCCTATGACTGAGACTTTTAACTGCCTTCCATGGCGCTTGAGCATAGCTTCTTTGTTGACAAAGTGACTTTCAGCTATATTACTCAAGGATTTATCACGATCCTCAATCCCAAGCGCAATAGAGTCTAATTCCCATAGCCATTTATCATAGGACGCTTGTGATTCTTTGGTATGGGCATGCGGCATGACTACTTTGCGGATCATTTCAATACGAGCGCGCACATTAGCCTGATCAATTTCATCGCTGCCAGAAAGATTTACCCCAGGCGTGCCACTGGGAAGCAACTCAATTTGGAATCTACGCAAATATGCAATACTCTGAACACCTACTAAATTCTCTGGGATATCTGCCGGTGAGGATCGGCTAGCCCTCATCAGCTCTGTCAGAGCAACCTTTTTAATAGGCCTTATGATCAAACTCGTGGGCGCGACGAAAGTAATCCTTGGCCCAGCCGGTAAAGCCGGCTGTTTTGGCAAACGATTTACAAAGGGCAAGTCTATTGGGTGGCTCGGGGTAAATCTTGCCCGCACTGGCACAAGCTCTGAAACAGTGGCAGTAGGCGTATGGGTTGGCGCTTGTGCGAACGAAACAACTGGTGTTAATCCACTGACAGCTAATCGTAAACTTTTTTTATAAATGATCGCGGTCGCCAATGCACAAATGAGACAAAAAGTGGTGCTGGCGGCCACAGCAAGAGTAAAACTGTACCCTAAGAGAAAGACACCTCTTCCCACCAGAGCGGAAGCTATAATTAGTAAGGCTACTTTTGTGATGCGAGAAAATATGGCCTGTGTTGCAGGCAAATGTGCACTTCCCCCCCCTGCTGCAATGCTAATTCGGGGAAGGCTAATGCTTCCAAGTGTACTCATGATTTATTCTCCATAATTTTTTTACATTAATGAGGATTTGCTCAAAAGACCATATCTCAAGTTATAAGTGCAAAATCCGCTTGGATTTTGAGCTTATAACAGGCTCGAATTTTTACGCTATTAAGGCAAACGACTGTTAAGATTTCATAAAGTAAATTTTTTTTCCTTTAACGGCCAATCTTATTGCGTCACCTCCTTGCCCCTCCTCCCGGAACATAGGGCATGCTCAACTCACCTGTTGGACGAAATTAAACCAAACGTCCCAACACCTCTTGCTTTTGTTATCGCAAACTGGTAATAAATATTTTACTTCGACTTTGGCAAGTTTTGCAGTGCAAGCTTCCAAAAATTGTCCTGCAGAGGCGCAATTCTTAGGCCAATCATTACATGGAGACGCATTGTGAATCAAGACATGCTAACAGAACAAATAACAGCCAACCGCCAAAACCTTATGGAGCTCATACGCAAATGGGGGGATGTGAACACCGATGCCCTTTTAGAAGAAACCTGCCAGATATTCTCCGTTTCTGGAGTGGCTGGATTTATCGGCTATAAAATTGAATCTAAGAATGCCGTGGTGTTTGGCGATCCAGTCTGCGCTCCCCAGGATATGCCTATACTGGCTCAAGCTTTTGACGAAATGTGCCAAAAAATGCATTTGGGAACGGTCTATGCAATTACCTCGGAAGATTTTTCCACCTGGGCCGCAGAGCATTTATCCGCCGTGGCGATTGAATTTGGCACGAAATTTGTTTTGGATCCGCATAATAATCCCGCCCACACTATGGGTTCTAAAGCAGTTTTGTTGCGAAAAAAGGTTAAGCATGCGTTGAACGAAGGTGTGGTGGTGAAGGAATATGCGGGCGATGATCCAGCCATTGAAGAGCAAATAGAAAAGGTCGCCGCAAATTGGCTCCAAAAAAGGAGAGGTCCTCAAATTTACCTCGCAAGTGTAACTTTATTTAAAAATCGCTATGGCAAGCGTTGGTTTTATGCGCAAAAAGACAACAAAATTGTAGGCTTTTTATTGCTGAATGCACTACAGTCCCAAGGGGGATGGCTGCTCAACAATGTTATGATTACCCCCCAGGCGCCTAAAGGTCTTTCAGAGCTGTTAATCATCTCTACTTTAGAGGCGCTGGATAAAGAGGGATGCCGGTTTGTTTTGGCTGGCCCCATCCCCTCCATGCAATTGGGCAAGATTATCGGAATCGGTCAAATCAAAGAGCGTCTAATGCGCATGGGATTTAAAATCGCCAGGTACATCTTTCAGTTGGCCGGACATGCCGCTTTTTGGAGCAAATTTCAACCCCAGTATAAAAGCTCCTATTTGCTATTTCCGCATAAGAATCTTGGATTTTCGAGTATTAAAGCTTTGATGCGCGCTTTGAACGCCAGTAAGGGTTAGTGTGAATTCTATAGCATATAAAATGTTAGTTGGAAACAGAGCCTCTTGTCTAGGGGTCATTTTTGGGATTTTTTTGGCCACCTTGCTGATTTCCCAGCAATCTGCCATTTTTCTGGGTTTGATAGACCGCTCATACCGCATTGTAACCGACATTTCCGCCCCCACAATTTGGGTCATGGATCCCGCTACGGAAAGTGAGGACAAACTCCGGAGTTTACCTATAGGCTATTTGGACACAGTGCGCAGCGTACCTGGCGTGGAATGGGCAGTTCCACTTAGCTCTGCNNATTTGCCAGCTCTATGGAATTGACGACGCGACTCTGATCGGAGCTCCTGGCAAATTGCTGGAGGGCTCCTTGCGGGATTTGCGCCGAGAGGGGGGAATTATCGTCGATGTATACTCAGCCAATGGCAGTTTAGCAAAAGTCCATCCCGATGGTACAAAAGAGCCTTTAAGGCTTGGGCAGACACTTGAAATCAATGGGAAGCACGCCATCGTCGTGGGCATTTGCAAAGTCACCCAAGGCTTTTATCCGCAACCTATTATATACACTGCTCTATCCCAATTTTCGGCTTTTAATCCGGGCATGGAAAATAAGATAGGGTACATTTTAGTTAAAACAAATCCTCAGGCCAATATTGAGACGGTTTGCCAACTCATCAACGCATTCCCCGAATTAAAAGCCCTGACGAGGGAAGAGTTTAAAGACCTGATTAGGGATTTCTTCTTAAAAACAGGCATTTTGATTAATTTTGGTCTATCTGTGGCCTTGGGGCTGATCATCGGATTTTCCATAGCTGGTCAAATATTTTACATTATGACTTTGGAAAATGTGGTCTACTACGCCTTGATTAAGGCCGTGGGAGGAACGGGAAAGATGATTCTCCAGATGATTGTCTTTCAGGCCGCCCTGGTAGGAGCCGTAGGCTATGCCCTAGGGATTGGCGTGACCGTTCTGTGGGGAATGGCCGTTCAAGATACCACTCTAGCTTTTCTATTTCCCTGGCAATTGTTAGTTTTTACGGGAGTTGTGGTCTTAATTATTTGTATATTTACTGCGGTGCTGAGCATCCAAAAAGTATTCCGCGCCGACCCAAAAATGTTAATGGGTACCTAAAACATGAATGCTATTGCAATTGATTGCCAAGGGATCAAAAAATCCTACGGAACTGTAGAAGACCGCGTAGATGCCTTAAAAAGCACAGATTTAGAGATCTACAAGGGTCAGCTCACGCTGCTGGTAGGCCCTTCTGGATCTGGAAAAACCACGCTAATCTCGATAATCGCCACTATTTTAACGCCAGATGCCGGCAAGTTGCGTTTGCTCGATCAAAAAATAGAGGGGATGACGGAAATTGAGAAGGCGCATTTCCGCTCCAAAAACATAGGGATCGTCTTCCAATCCCTTTTCCTCATCCCCACTTTGACCATAGCCGAAAATGTGGCCCTGCCTTCGATAGTAGGGGGAGTTAAAGAAAAAGAGGCTTTGGAAAAAGCCAAGCACCTCTTAGATAAGGTGCATTTGGCCCATCGCGCACATGTTTCGCCCACGCACTTGTCGAAAGGACAGCAGCAAAAAGTAGCCATTGCCAGAGCTATGATCAATGATGCCCCGATTATGATTTGCGACGAACCGACTAGCTCATTGGATCACGTGTCGGGTTTTGAAATTATGAAGTTTTTAAAGGAATTGGCTAATAATTCCACTAAAGCCGTTGTGGTGGTCACGCACGATCCGCGCATTTTAGCTTATGCGGATCGCATCATTTCAATGAGCGATGGAGAAGTCGTACCTGGAGACCCAAAGCATGACTAGAAGTTATTTTAAGTGGATTATCGCATTAGCGGCAGTTTGTGTATTGATTGTATCCATTTTCATGTGGGATGGAAGAGTTATCCAAACCCCCTCCTCATCCACGCAAACTGTGCCACGTCCTTTGGCGCCTTTTGATTCCTATATTTCCGCTGTGGGCATTGTGGAAGCCAGTGGAGGAAATATCTATGTGGGATCTCCCGTAAACCGCGTCGTTGACACAATCGAGGTGGTGGTTGGCCAAAAGGTAAAAAAAGGTGAAGTGCTTTTCCGGCTGGAAGCCCCTGACCTCAATGCCGATTTGGCCTCCCGCGAAATAGAATATGAAAATGCCCAAGCCAATTTGAATAAATTGGAAGCATTGCCCAGAGAGGAAGATATCGTCTCTTCGACGGCACAATTGAATAGCGCACAGGTGGAACTCGCACAAGCTAAAAGTCAATATCAACGCGTCGAGGGACTACAAAATAGCGGCGCCATGAGCGACGAAGAGGTCGCACGCCGCCGCTTTGCCTTCGAAGAAGCCGAAGCAAAGGTTCAACAGGCCTTGGCAAATCTAGACAAAATCAAAGCGGGGGCATGGCCGCCGGATGTGGAAATTTCCCGCTTGCAAGTCAAGCTAGCCCAAGCTTCAGTGAAGCGCGTGGAGGCAGATATTGAGCGCACCATAATTCGCTCGCCCATTGACGCTACGGTGCTGCAAATTAAAATTCACGAAGGAGAATTTCCCCCTTCTGACTATTCCCGCACGCCTGCAGTAATTATCGGCAATACCGATACGATGAACTTAAGAGTGAGCATCAATCAATTTGATGTCTCTTATTACAACTCGAGCGCGCCGGCGGTGGCTTTTTTGCAGGGAAATTCGGAGATCAGCTTCCCCTTGAAATTTGTGCATATCGAACCCTTTTTTGTCACCAAGCAAAATTTAAACAACGATATTACAGAAAAGGTGGATACGCGTGTTTTACAGGCCATCTATTGTTTTGAAGGCGGTGAAAGCAGGGTCTTTGTCGGCCAGCAAATGGATGTTTTCATCCAGGCGAACTTCGCACATAGGGATGGCCCATGAAAAAAGGATTCTTCCCCTGTGCATTTTTAGCTTTTATCCTTGTGGGTTGCAAAGTGGGGCCCATTTATGAAGTTCCCGACGTGGCGATCCCCACAGAGTGGCATAGCGAAGTTTCAGAGGGTTTCAACACGCAGCCCCCCGAAGATTTGATCTGGTGGGAAAGTCTGCAAGATCCCATCTTAAATAATTTAATGGCTTATGCAGCTGCCCAGAACCTTGACTTAAAAATTGCCGCCATCCGCGTTTTGCAAGCCAGAGCAGAATCCAAAGGCAAAAAAGCCGATCTCTATCCGCGCATCGATGGTTCAGCCACTTATAACCACGTATATTACAGCAAAGATGGCTTGGTAAACGGGCTGATAGGCAATGCCGTACCAGTGGATTCCAAGCACGTGAAGCGCAATGTCGACATCTTCGAATTGGGCTTTGATGCGGAATGGGAAATCGATTTTTTCGGCCTAAAAGCCCACGAGATCGCCGCCAGTAGAGCGCAAGAAGAAGGCGTGCATGATCTTCTCTGCGGTGTATGGGTGACCCTATCGGCCGAAATCGCTAAAAATTACATCGAATTGCGTGGGCTTCAACGTCGCCTCGAAATTGCCAAACGCACGATCAAAACACAAGAAGAAGCCCTGCAGCTGACGCAGCAACTGCTTACCAGAGGAGTAGTCGATCAAAGTGATTATAGCAAGATGCAGGCCGAGTGGAATGCGCTCAATGCTGAGCTCCCCCCCATCGAATTGCATATAACGCGCGCCATTCACCGCCTTTCCATGTTGCTCGGATATGCCCCTGGAGATCTATTTACCTGCTTAGAGGCTAGCTGCCAGCTGCCAGACTTGCCCCTTGAACTCTCCATTGGAATACCTTCTGAATTACTGCGCCGCAGACCAGACATCCGCAAAGCGGAAAGAGATCTGGCGGCAGCCACTGAGCGGGTGGGAAGCGCCATTGCCGGGCTATTTCCGCGCTTCTCATTGCGCGGATTCTTGGGGGACATTAGCACGCATGCCGGGTCTTTATTCAACCCTGCCAGTGCCACTTGGTTGGCTGGGCCGCAGATCTTAGTCCCCATATTCAATAGCCGCTTGCTTTTGCAGGAGGTGGAATACAACAAATTGGCCACGCAAGAAGCGCTTTATACCTACCAAAAAACCGTCATGGAGGCGCTTGAAGAATCTGAAAATGCCATAGCCGCCTATGGTTATGAAAAAGAGCGCTTACGCCATCTAATGGCCGCCTATCAGCACAGCCAAGCGGCCTCTGCTTTTGCCAAAGAACTATACCAAAAGGGAATCAACGACAATTTTGCCTTGAGGATCGCCGAGAAATCTCTTCTAGCGGCTGAAGACAGCCTCGTGCGCAGCCAAGTAGAGCTTATTTTATACTACATAGCCCTTTATAAGGCGCTTGGCGGCAGCTGGGCAGACTGTAACTGATTTCCATCAGTGAGGGGTTTTGGCCAGAGCTAAAACGTTCTTAGGAGTGTTTTTTAATGATGCCTTTAGATTGATGAGGTGCCATATTTATCTTATACTCCCAGAGCAAGGATGTAGATTTTGTGAGGATTTTATAGTAATAAAATCACACATCCGTCTAAGCATTGTCTAAGAGCTTGTCTCCCCTCTTACGCTGCTACCGCAGCTCAATCATTTTTGAGCCATAATTCCCCACTTTAAGCCGCTGCCGCGGCAATAAAAGATTGCTAGCACACTCCTAAGAAGGATCAGACCTTGGGCCATGCTTAGATTTGTGTGATTTTTTTTGAAGGAAAATCCCACAAATCTAATATTCACCCCCGAATGGGTCTTTTTGGCATTTTTTTCTTGACAAGCTACGCGTTACNNAAGGTGAGAGCATGTCCATTTCTAAGTAAAATCATCATCAAAATTGACACCTACCGCCCCTTCCTCAGCCCTTCAGGCTGAGGAAAAATCGTTAAGCTTCATTGGATAGGCAGGAAGAGGTCTCAAGCAAACCAATCCACAGGTACGCACATGCATAATTAGTCGTAAATATTGCATAATAATTCACAACCTGNNAAAAAGGAGCAGCTCCATGCTAAAAAAAATATCTTTGGCTTCGCTAGTCATCCTCATCATTTCGGCCATCGACAATATCCGAAATTTGCCAGCCGCCGCCTTATTTGGTCCGGCGCTCATCTTTTTCTTCGTCTTTTCCGCCATTGTGTTTTTAATTCCCACTTCGCTTATGGCGGCGGAACTTTCAGCCTCCTTTCCTGAGCATGGAGGGGTCTATCAATGGGTCTACAGGGCTTTTGGCAAACGCTGGGCAATGGCCGCCATTTGGCTGCAATGGATCAACACTATGGTGTGGTATCCCACCATGCTTTCCTTTATTGCCGGCACACTAGCTTATCTAATCAATCCAGAGCTTGTCGAAAATAAGACCTATCTCNNATCTCATCACTTGCATCCTCTCCATCTTTTGGATTTTGACCTTGGTCAATCTCAAAGGCGTGCATGTATCGGCTTTGCTCAACAATATTTTTTGCACCATTGGGACCATCATTCCCTTGCTTTTCCTGATCGTGCTTGGGGCCATTTGGTATTTTTCGGGGCAACCATTGCAAATCCACCTAAGCATGGAAAATCTGATTCCCCCCCTTAATCAGTCCACCAGCTGGGTTTCGTTGATTGCCATTATGGCTTCGTTTTTGGGAATTGAGCTATCTGGAGTCCACGTCAAGGAGATCCAAAATCCTCAAAGAAACTTCCCTCGGGCAGTCCTCTTCGCCACCACGTTTATCTTTGTCTCCATGGTTTTAGGCTGCCTGGCTATAGCCTTCGTCTTGCCTGGCAAAGAAATCATCTTGATCGCCGGGGTAATGCAGCTGTTTGACAGCTTTTTTACGGCCTTTGGCCTTCAAGCCCTCACCCCTATTTTAACCCTGCTAATTGTAATCGGCTCTGTGGGTACCATGATCAATTGGCTGATTTCTCCGGCGAAAGGTTTGTTGCACGCCGCAGAGTTTGGATTTTTACCGCCTTTCTTTTCGCGAAAAAATAAGGCGGGGGTGGCTTACAATATTCTTTTAACGCAAGCCGTGCTGGTGACCTTGCTCTGTCTGGTTTTCTTTCTTGAACCCAATGTCAAT
>PLSG01000170.1 GCA_003164155.1 Parachlamydiaceae bacterium
GGACACAAAGAGGAAGAGGAAATTTAGAGCATTTTTCCTATGCCTGCTTTGTGTCCTTGGCGTGCTTTGTGTGTTTCTTTGTGATTAAAATTTTAAACTTAGATGAAAGGAGGAAGAGACTTTACCCTTTTCTCTTCCGCTTTGATTGCTATCGGATTTATGCTCTTAAAATTCCCCCTGCCCAGCTATCGAAAAGCTTTGCAGCCTCTTCTATACTGGCACTGGCTAGTTGAGAGATGCGGTGTAGGTTAAGACCCATTCTTTGTTGAATAACTCCTCCGCCTAGTTTTTCAAATTGCTTTGAACTAAATTGGCATGCATTGAATTCTTCTATAGTCTCTGCATCCAACTTCCGATAAGCATCACACTTTTTAGCTAGATCTTCGCGTAGAATCTCTGAAGCTTTGATCGGCGTTTTGTTAAACTCCTGACGCAATATTTCGCGAATCTCACCGAGTGTGGCGCCAGACGAAGGCAATCCAAAACCCAAGAACTTTTGTGTGCCTTTCACGCTTTCACATGCTACGACGTGGTACCCAGCGGCTTCGCCATTATCGTGTTTATTTTGGTATGCAGTGACTACTCCGGCAATGTAACATTGCTCCCCTTTTTGTATTTTTCCTTTGCTTATTTTCAATAACTTCGTAATGGGGTTGTCAAAGCTATCTCCTGTTCTGAAGGGAGAGGCTGATGCTAGTCCAAAGAGGCGATCAAATTTGTCTTCCCCTAAAGCATCCTTGACGGCTTCATAGTGAGATAAGTGCACCACGCTTCCGCAATCGAGAAAAGAAAGGCCTTGGCGCAAGGCTGCTAAAGCTTTACTTGCCGGGTCTTTTATTAATTTATAGTTAGTTGGTGTTTTTCCAGTTAACATAGATATATTTTCAACGCCTGCAAAATAGGCTTTAGGAGCAATGCCATGAAAGAAGTGGCCTTTATCTCTTAGCCACTGATAGCGTGTTTCGCACCCTTTTCCCAGTTTCTGTAAAAGGGCGCAGTAATCGTTGGCATAATAGACTCCTTCGGAAAGCAATTTTAAGTCTGCCGCCGCGCCCTGCATGCGCCTTTCTGTATCTTGAGATATCTCGCGCATCACTCTAATGGATACTTCCCCCAATCTTGCACTTAGGTCAAGCGCGGGGACTACCGGGGAATGCGGAATAGAAGTTACAGGTGTCAGCGAAGTACCTGAAGAAGAGGTTGACGGATTTTTTTCAATAGGTGTCTTTTTTTCTTCGCAAGGCGTTGCTGGCGATGAAGTTGAGGATTGAAGAGGGGAGGTCATTTTAAAGCTCCTTATGGATTAGGTATTATTTTTTTGTTTTATGAAATTAAGTGTGAATTTAAATTATAGATGATGGTTGTATTTAATTCAACTGTTAACTGAGATGAATTATGTGCAAACTCCGCGCGTATATGGTGCGTACTAACCGGCCAAGCATACCTTGGATTTTATAGCCCGTTTGTGCAGTGTAGCTTAACGCACTCGTTCCTAAACACTTGGCAAGGCCTGCCACAGCCAGTCCGCCGGCCAAAGCCGGGAAAGTACCCACTCCCACAGCCATTAAAACAGCACTGGTGGCAGCTGTATCGATGGCGGTGGAAAGCTTATGCTTTCTGATTTGGGCTTGGCCACTTTTAGCCGCCAGAGGCAGACAGATGGCCGCGGAGGTGCGTGCTCCATTGCTGATTGTATAAATTTGCTTAAATCTCCTAGAACTAATTATATAAATTCTCCTAAGTCCCTTAGACCAGGGAAGGGGGGTGGCTATCTGGCCAATCAAGGCGCCGTTTACACAGGAAATTGGAGAAAATGAAGCTATACAAGAAATTGTGCGGCCGAGGGCCCATATTCCCAGCGGTAATTTATTTCTCGGGTTATAAGCCCCTGCGAGAGGCATTAGCAAAAGAAATTTGGATAACGCATTTATATCAGGAGAATTTATGGGGAGATCGTTCGTGGCTTGAGGCAAAAAGGTATTTAAACCTAGTTCAAAGGTAGCTATAAGCAGTCCTCGAAGTTGATGTGCTGATCCTAAAGGCTGTTGATTGCTGTTTGGGATCCTCATCCATCTTGCGCTAGCCACGGAAGAAACCAGCAGAACCAATGATAATGCTAAGTGCGAGCCCTCACTTTGGTTTTGCATGATAGACTCTGCAGCAAAAATTGCACCAAATCCTGCCATCAACGGAAATATGTGTTGAGCTATCTTTTCCACGTTGGTAGGGTCATTCGTTCTAGTTTCTATAGGGGTGGGGTACGTGCGTTCAGCTCTGGCTCGCCCCGTGCGATAAGTCGAGATAACCAGTTCCTTTAAGGCCAGGCGCATAATAGAAGGCTCTCCAAAACCATTGTTCACAAATTTAGGCGTTTTGCCACCTAGATAGGTTCCTCTGGCTACACAGGCAAAAACAGCTAATTCGGGCTTTTGTAAATATTGAGGGATATGGTTATTTAAAATCCAATTTAGGTTGTTAGTTCCTACGCTTGTCATGCAGCTACCATTTTTTTATTTATTTATAGGGGAAATTATTAGACGAGATCAATGCCCAGAGATCAAGGCGCTTGGATGCGCATGAAGCGCTGCATATCAGGAGGTAGAGGTGCCTGGAAGGNNATCTGCCGCAAGGCTCCATATTTGACATTGGAAGGCGCAAAGCCGTAGGTGGAGTCTCCCAGTACGGGTGTGCCAAGATGCTGCATATGCACGCGGATCTGATGTGTCCTGCCGGTCACAATCTTGAGCTGCACGCAGCTCAGCTTGCCATCGCAAGCCGTCGTGCGGTAATGCGTTAAGGCGGGCTTTCCCAGGCCAGCTTCTAGTACGGCCATGCGTTGGCGGTGTACCGGATGCCGTCCGATAGGTGCATCGATCGAGCCAACGCCCGGATTGCCCACACATACGGCCTTATACTCTTTGTCAATTTGGCGACTG
>PLSG01000467.1 GCA_003164155.1 Parachlamydiaceae bacterium
GCGAGTCCTTAGATAGAACTTGGATATTGGAGTAACAATAAAAGGAATTTCTTGAAGTCCTAATGCAACTCGTAACCATGGATTCCCCCCTAAATCCCATGGCCGGTCATAACTTTGTCGGAAGCCAATCACTGTAGTGACGACTCCGGCTAAACCAACCGCGACGATGAAAAGCTTGGCAGCGCGCACATTATACACAGCTCCGCGCGCTCGTCCAGATTCATAAGCTTGCCGGCATTGATAATCCAACGTCCTGTTAAAGAAATAGTGGCGCTTCCAGTCTTTATTTTGCTCATTGACCAGTGCATGGGGAGCGTCTTTTTTAAAAAGCGTTTTCCAAAGATGATCCGTCTGACAGGTAATTCGCCATGCTTTAGAAACAGATGAGATCAGGCAAAGCTCCCTGGCATTGGCAAAAGTGTGAATGTGTTCTTTTAGTTGTGTGGGTAGATGTGTGAAGGGGGAGCTACGCTTCCATGCGTTTTCAGAAAGCTCATCAAAGCTTGGGCAGATGACGTATGGGACAGAGATTCTCTGCTCTTGGACCTTCAGGAACAAGGACTCTCTTTGCGGGATGTCGATGAATGTTGACATAAGACTCCAATAGACCATTATTTGCTTGAATTTCCTGTACACTAATATGCATTAAAAAAGAATATTTTCAAGGTAAGTACTCATAAAGTGGATGTGAATTCCATTTCAACCATTATCGATCCCTTCGAGGCAAATGTGCAGACGGGGCAATTTGCTTGGTCGAAATTTTGACCGAAAAGGTGAACATACACGGTTTAAGGGGATAGGGATTTTATTGTGGTTGGATACACCATTTCATTTNNTTTGTCTGGGGGAGGAATGCGCGAATGCCAAGGTGCTCCATTTAAGATTTTATCAGACACTGAGAAGTCTGGTTTTGCACCACTATCTAAGACTTTCTGATATGCTGCAGTAACTATTGCTTCCTTCCTTCCTGGGACGACGCTCATAAGGCTATTCTTAGCTTGAGAAATGCCTTTCGCATCATTACTGTGATCGAGTCCAATTGTGGCATCTAAGCTTCTATTGGCGTTAACGAAGCTATTGTTGGGGCCTCCGATATGCATGCCCATAAATCCTCCTCAAAAAAATAGATTACTTAATTATTAACACTAGTCTGCAGGCCGGCGAACATGGCTTGCAGTTCTTCAGGTATGGGATGTGAAGCGCAATTAAGTGTTTTTGCTAGCTCAATTTTATTTTTAGCCATTTCCTTATCTTTTTTAGCTAGATGCGATTCCGCGCAGAGTATATGTGGAACAGGATCTTTATCGTCGAGTCTGGACATCACGTCAAAAGCGCTTATGGCTATATCGTCATGTCCATTGGATTGCTCTGCCAAGCCAAGGCCTGCCCAATAGTCTTTGAAGTAGCAGCAAAGATTGGTGAGGAAGAAGAAAATATCGGCGGACTCTTGATAGTGCCCTTCTTGGTAGAGTTTGGTCGCTACAATATAAAGGGAATCCGTGACAATTTCAGGCACATCATAGTAGCTTTGGATGCTTTCCATCTGCATGGGCTTTTCTGGCTTAAAATTCTTCAGAGCGCTCTGGAAGTCTTCAATTTCCTTATCACAAGCTTGGCAATCTAATTTGCTCAAAAACCTGGATTTATGCGCATTGAAGGATTTCATGCCTTCATCATTTCGCTTGAGCTCCGTTTTGATTTGTTTGACGGTTTCGCGCATTTCGAGCTTTAGCTTTTCATATTGTTGCGCTACAGGGGTCAACTTGTTTGTTACAGCCAACTCAGCTTTTATGTCAGTCGAGGAATCGTCTAAGATTTTCTCTAATTTCTGAATGGTCAATTCTTCTAAGTCATCTATAAGGGCAACTTCGGCTCCTTGGTTATTTTTATCCATAACACCTCCGGATGAGATTTAGAAACCACTTCTATTAGAGAGTACTTCTAAATGAGTTGATAAAAATATTTTCTGATTGTTTGTGTTAGTATCGTGTGTATATGTTTAATTTATCATAAATAGGTATTTTAGGGCATTGTTTTGTTTTTTTTTTGTAGATCAAAAATTCTCATATTTGCTCATAGGTTGAGGTGAGGTTTTTCCTGAGCCTGAAGGTCAATGTGAACTTTGCCTACATAGCTTTTTCTCATTTGCATAAAATAGCTTGATAGTTTTTCTTTGCACAGCCTATGCTAACGCACAATAAATTTTAACTAAGGATGTCGTTATGCCCTATACGCCTATTGTCGGAACACTTGGCTATGTATTGTCCCCAGACCGTAAGCAAGTTCTGCTCGTGCATCGCAACGCCCGCAAAGGCGACTACCACCACGGTAAATATAATGGCCTGGGAGGAAAGATGGAGCCCAATGAGGATGTGGTGACCTGCATGCAACGCGAAATCAGAGAAGAAGCAGGTATAGAATGCTCCCTCATGAAATTGCGCGGGACGATCAACTGGACAGGTTTTGGCCCTGCCGGCGAAGATTGGTTGGGATTTATTTTTCTGATTGAAAGCTTTGCGGGGAGTCCTTACATACAAAACGATGAGGGACTTTTGGAATGGATTCCGTTAGAGCTCATGGGGGAGCTGCCCATGTGGAAAGGCGATCGCCATTTTCTCCCCCTCGTCTTTGATGATGATCCGCGCGTGTTCCATGGATATATGCCTTATAAAGGCGGAGATCCACTGAGCTGGACATATATCCGGCAGTAGGTAGGATTGACTGGAGTAATTTTTTGCATTTTTTTTAAAAGTTGCTTGCTAAAAAAAAATGCTTTAGGCTAGAATCACATGCTATGGAAAGATGGCTGAGTGGCCGAAAGCACATCCCTGCTAAGGATGCATACTCTGTTAAGGGGTATCGAGGGTTCAAATCCCTCTCTTTCCGATAGGCTTTGGATTTAAATCCAAAGCCTTTTTTTTTGCTTCAATACCTTTTCCCCTCTAAGACTGCTTTTTGGCCCATATTGAGCTCATAAGCATATTTCTTCCTTAGTATTACCCATATCTTTTTTATTCACCTCCGAATGAGGGTGAGGGCATGTAGCTCGGGGCTGGGGTGTGAGATTTGTCGAAAAAACAGATCTTTTTTCTTTGTATTTTTCATCCGTTTTTAAGAGGGCTATGGTACTGAACTATTCACTATACAGCACGCCTACAGCGTGCTGTATGGTGAATAATCCAGCACCATAGCCCTCTTACAAAAGATGAAGATTTTGGTCACAAGCAAAAGGTA
>PLSG01000285.1 GCA_003164155.1 Parachlamydiaceae bacterium
GTTCCTCATCCTTCCCATCTTTTCCCATCCTTCCAATCTTGTAAAATTTTTATGATAGCGGTTATATCAACATTGCTAGGCCTACTCATCTTTTCGGCCGAAATTTTGGGCGAAAAGGTGAATAAGGCTGAAACTCTCAAAGACAGCCCTTCCATCTAGCTTTCACAAAAATCATAAAGTCGAGCCTGAGATCTCTGTGGTTTAAAAAAAACTTACCAAGGTTTTATCCCCACAAAATTAACACCCTAACCCACATCTACCCCTTTTGTCCTTTGGTCCTTTTGGTTCCCGCGAATAGTTATCACTAAAGCTCTCGCCGGCATGCCGGCGCCTTTTCACCTGCATTTCGCCAAAACTCATATTCTTAATACTAGCTAAATAATTTTAGCATAGATTTGGGATACGACGAATTTATTGCATATATATAACACGTTTCTTTAAAATGAAAGTTAAGATGAATTGAAAATTTGAGATCGGAGAATCAGATCTGCGCTGTTAAACCTTTACCAAGAGGTTCTATTATGATAGAAGCATTTATGGAAAAGCTCAGGCTCGAATGGGGCTTCGCAGAGCCGTTTGAACCAAGCGCTAAAGGGGTATATAACTTGGCGTACGAAGGAGATGTGGCCATTACGCTTACCGATACATCGCCAGGTGTGCGCTTTTTTTCGGCCATTGGACCCATCCCCTTGGTCAACACCGATAGGTTTTATGCACATTGCCTGACGGGCAACCTATTTGGCCAAGCTACACAGGGAGCAGTTCTCGGTTCCGACAGTGATGGCAAAGTATTGACCTTATCGCTACATATTGACTACAATGCAGAATACCCTGAATTTAGGGATAAACTGGACGATTTCAAGAGTGCTGTCGAACTTTGGAAGGATGAACTGCAAGCCTTGTCTGTGGAAATACCTAAAAAGAGATAAAGCACCGCAAATCTTAAGTTAAACCCATAGCCCCACGTTTACTCCGGGGGGTCTAAGCTGTTACGATGCCCTATAAATGAAAATGAAAAATGATTGCCGCGCATCTTAGAATATGATCACTATACTTTTACTTAGGTAATACATATGGCCGCCAAACTTATCGCAGAAGAAGGCCCTCTTAAGGGCTTGGAATTGTCCTTTGAAGAAGGAGATGAATGGGTCATCGGACGCGATCCCGACATGTGCCAAATGCTAGTCGAAGATTCCGCCGTCTCGCGACGACAGCTCAAATGCACGCGTACCCCACAAGGGATTGAGGTGGAAAATTTAAGTGCCACCAACCCTTCGCGCCTCAACGGCCAAGAAATGAGCGCCCCTAGCCTTTTAAAGCATGGGGATGCCCTAAAGCTGGGCAGCACCATCTTTTACTTTTACACCCAAACGGGAGCTAGCGTAGATGCTTCGCACGCGCTCTCTCGAGTCGATAAGACCAGTGGCGGTTCGGCAGACAGCGAATTGAGCGAGCATGGGTATGACACAATCTACGGGGAAGATGAGGAAGGGCCGCTCGAGTCTTTGGCCGATATTGATTTTGACTTGACAAAAAGCGGCCGGTGGCTGCTCAAGGTGCTTTCTGGGCCGCATAGCGGCGCTGAATTTGCCATGCAGACCGGCACGAGCTATGTCATCGGCACTGATCCTACAGCCTGCGACATCATCTTCCACGATGTCAGTGTCTCGCGCCAGCACGCGCGCATCAATGTGGGCGCTGGCGATACCTTGGAGATCGAGGACCTAAACAGCCGCAATGGCATAGTGATTGACGGCGAGAAAGTGATCCACAAAAAGACCATTCCCTCCAATACGATTGTGGCTTTGGGCACTACCAATTTTGTGGTCTTCGACCGCGAGGGACGCCGAGAGACGATTATCTCCCCCCTGCTCCCTTCCCTTGTCAAAGTGCTTCAAAAAGAAGAAAAGGTCGAAGAGGAAAAAAAGAGCGAAGCCACCGAAAAAGACAACTCCCCTCCCCCTCCCCCCGTCATCTCTGAAGCGGAAATCCAAGCAAAAATAGCCCAAGAAGCACACTTGAAGCAGAAATCGCGCGAAAGAACTTTCAATGTCATCGGAGCGGCCATCTTGCTGGGCATGCTGCTGGGCTTGTTGATCATCGTAGGGATAGGCGTGAGCTCTTTATTTGAAACCAAAGAGATCGTCCAAACCCCGGTCAACTTCACGCAGCAAATCGACCAAGCCCTGGTACAATTTCCCAAAGTCAAGTACACTTTCAACGATCAGACAGGCAACTTGTTGCTCGTCGGCCATGTACTCACCGGATCAGATCACACGCAGATCCTCTACAACTTGCAGAGCTTGCCTTTTGTCAAAAATATCAACGACAATATCGTGATCGACGAGCTGATCTGGCAGGAGATGAATCAAATTTTGGCTAAAAATCCCGACTGGCGCTCTGTGATCATTCAAGCCCCGGAAGCCGGGCGCTTCGTGCTCTCAGGTTATCTTAAGACCAAAAAGCAGGCTGAAACCCTCTCTGACTATGTCTCAACTAACTTTCGCTATCCCGGCCTGCTCGAAAAACGGATCATTGTCGAAGAGGACGTGATTTCCCAGGTCAAGTCGATCTTACAAGATGCCGGTTTTAGCAAAGTAGAGCCCAAGTTGTCCAATGGCGAAATCACCCTCAACGGGCATATCCCCTCTGACACCGAGGCTGACCTGGAAAAAGTCTTGCAGCGCATCAAGGCCATCCCCGGCGTGCGCGTAGTGAATAACTATGTCGCTGAACAGGCCCCAGAGCAGTCCTTGATCAATCTTACCGATAAATATCCGGTCAGCGGGCAGTCCTTTCGCGGAAATGACAACATCACCGTGGTGATAAATGGGCGCATTCTTTCCCAAGGCGATACTCTGGACGGCATGACCATCACCAGTATCAAGCGCACGGCCATCTACTTAGAGAAGGACGGTGTGAAATATAGGATTGATTATAATAAATAAATTATGCTACAATGAAATTAAGAGAAAGAGGCTTTACTGCACAATAAGCGAAATTTAAAGTAAAGGAGTTTCAAATGTTTGGGCTAGAGAATAAAAAGAAAAAGAATAGCGACGAGTCCATATTTGATTTGGAAGTGGATTTGAAAAGGCCTGAAAAGCAGAAAGAAATTAAAGAGAAAATTGAAAATCGGCTGCA
>PLSG01000159.1 GCA_003164155.1 Parachlamydiaceae bacterium
GATCTTTGTGTGTTTCTTTGCGTTAAATTTTCCATTTTCTCTGTGTTAATTGTTCGATATGATCGAAAAAGAATTAACAAAGAAGTCATAATTCTGTTCACCGCCCATAGGGAAGAGCGAGGCAAATAGATAAATACTTTTAACGCCCACAATCAGCTTGAGTGAAACCTCAAGTCCATCTGCTTGGTTCTGCAAGATGAGATCCAGCACATAACCGCCATTTTGCCTATATCCCATTTTCTTAATCAAAACAAAATCAGACTCTTCCAATAACATCTCAAGAAGGCTTCTGGCTATCACAATGCGCTCTTTGATAGTAATTTCTTCCTTTTTGCCCCCCTCTGGATCTTCGCCTGCGCTGCCCTCATCATTGCACAATGGAGCTGTGAGCAGTGCGTAGCAAGTCCCAGTTTGATCGGCAGCGAGGTATATGGCGCCGTATTTGTTCCCTATCTTAAATGGAGTTTGGGGAAAGCTGACTATAAAGGCTTCATCGCCCACATTTTCTTGAAAGTACTCCCAATGCAAGGCGCAGTCATGTACATCGTCAGCTGAAGGAATGGGGATAAAAAATTTCAAGTGCTTGATTTTTGAAAATATTTTCGCCAGTTCTTGAGCTTTCTTTTCACCAAAAGAGGGCTGCTCTTCCGCAGCACGTAAAAGAGGATTTTGAGCAATTAGCGCCACCGCAAAAAAAGCGCAGAGGATGGATTTAAAACGCATACGCACCTTTAACTGGTTTATACTGGTATATGTTGAGGAATCTAATAGAAGCTGCAATTTTAATGCTAAAGCCTTTTCTTTTCAACAAGGATATCTGCACTTTTCAGGCCCAGGAAATTAAAACAAAATTTGCAGGATAGAAAGGATAGAAGAACGATTGCATTAGCCAAAAAGGCGAGCAAAGCCTTAAAAAGCTTATGATTATGCGGGCCTTATTCGATCACGTATTTGTTGAGCCAACTCCGGAACTTCTTTTTCTGCTCTAGAGTAAGTGCATATTTTTTTATGTAGCGGCAGCTAAAAAACAGCGCCGATCCATGGTCGACAGGCCGCTGATAGATTTCGCTTACCAGGGCATTTAATTTATCTAAGCCTAGGCTGAGTTTCGGATAGAGGGATCCAAAAAAATCGCGGAAGCACGTTCCCTTTTTTATGGAAAATCCCCTTACTTTTTCAAGCCTTTCTAAAAACCCCCCATCCGGGAAGTGCGCTCGCGATGCCAGATAGAGGGCGATGTAGGACTCATTGGCCAAAATGCCGCTAACAAATTTTTTTAGGCCTTCCGCGCTCTGAGCATCCAATGCGGCGCGGTAGTGCGGCCAATCGAAAGTTTGGGAAATAAACCCCATGGTAAAGAAATCAGCCACTCTTTCCGGGCGGTTATGATAGCTAAAAGAGCTTTCATTATCAAAAAAGACGACTTGTCCCACCGGACTTATGCCGATATTGGGTCCGGCCAGGTCGCCAAACCCCAGCAGATAGGCTTGCAAATTGGCCTTCCAATATGTTTCTAAAGAAACCTTTTGCATTAGTTTTTCGGGATAACCTCCGCCCATTTTATCCCCACGCACAAAATCCTCAGTTTCTTGCACGATAACTTTTTTGCCTCCTACCTCTACGGGAAAGGAAGGCGTAACGTAATCGTGGAAGCCCAGCAGAAAGCTCAATTCCCAGGCGAAAAATTCGTGGATATGGTTGTTGCGTCGCTTTTTGATGATAAGGCCAAGATCTTTTTTCAGGATGATTTTTTTAGCCTCTAAAGGCGTTTTTTGAACTTCGTTGACAAATGCTGCGTCCTCTAGCAAGAGTTGTCTCATCTCACTAAAAAAGGCCATACGTTGAAAATACTGGGGAACTTGCAAATGCGGAAATTGTTCAACATGAGAGGCGGTTGTCGCATCAAAATCCTGATTCCAGTCGGCTTTAACATGACCGCAGAAAAGAATTAGAAGTGCGCAAAATAAAAGGCTGTATATTTTTATCATCACTATATTCCATCCGTTTTGAAGGGATCCTCCCTCAAAAAAAAGCATAAAGTCGAGAATACGCCATCTACCCATATTTTGACACGAATATTTCAAAAACATTTCTAGCACTAAACTTTATAACCTTCTGAACGAGAAATTCCTCGGCCAACTGGGGTATATGCTAGAAAGAGATTGTTAGCTCTCGTTGCATTCACTCCACGCAGTATTGAATAGAAATGAGGATTCTAGATTTAACAATTATCTCTGCCGGGCATAGCCATCTAAAATATTAATCCAGCCTTGATCTAATTTTAACATTTGCATGTTATAAACACATCAACACATTAAAGCTCTCGAAACTAATTTTTTAAAAAAAAGCGTGTGCACCATGAAAAATAAATTATTTCAACTCCTAATTTTCTGTTTTATAACTGTCAATCACATTGCTTATAGTGCGCCACCGGAAGTTTCCACAACAATTCACTCAAGTAAAGAAAGCTATACGCTTGAAAAGATATTGGGCCAAGGAGCCTTTGGAATGGTCTTCAAAGCACTAAATACTTCGGGTTCACAGTATGCTATAAAAGCTTATCACATTAATCATTCTAGCGAATGGCAACCACATATTTACAACGACATGCAGCGGGAATATGAGAGAGGACAGCTATTGGAACATGCCAATATTGTCAGATCTATTGATCTGTTTCTAGATAAAGCATGCCCTAGCTGTGACCATACGGCCTTTTTGGTTTTGCAGCTAGTCAAAGGGCAGACCTTAGGAAACACGCCGGCAAATTCGCTTTCCAAAAGCGAAAGTATAACCTCCGCTCTGCATTTCATTGATGCGGTGGGCTATGCTTTATCTAAGGGGGTGCTCCACTTGGATTTACATGATGGCAATGTGATGATTGCTGCCAAAAAAGACGTAAAAATAATAGACTTAGCCAGTTTTTATTCCTGGCAAGAAGTGTCGGATTACGTGCTGTCACATCCACTTACGGGGAACCGTCAGGCGGCATATGGAACGGCCCATCCGCAGATCCGGAAAGATAGAAAACTCGATAATTTTCTAAACAAACATCCAGAACTGTTAAATCAGTTGCAGCTAGATGCACGAAAAATCGCAAATCACCCTTTAAATAGAGCGAATTTTAGTCGAAGGGCTGCTGACCAAAATGCCCCCAGTAAAAAAGGTATTAAGAAAAATGACAACCAGGCGAATAATCCTTTGGACCAAATGAGCCTCGAAAAAGGACTTTTCTTTTCAAACTACTTTAATGACATCATAAATATAAGCAAAAATATTGTAAACAAATCCAAGGCCAGCAAAAAGGAAAGAAAGCAGCTAATCAAGCAGCTCGAACAGGTCGGCAAAAATTATGAAGAAGACTACCGCCAGGGAATCAAGGCACCCTTTTCTTTTTA
>PLSG01000520.1 GCA_003164155.1 Parachlamydiaceae bacterium
ATTGCCCCTTTTTCACAGGGAGGAGGCCCCAAAAAAAACATAAAGTCGAGATTATCTCAAAGGCAGATTTTGCGCTTTATTTCTTGGGAATAGCTAGCGCTATGCCCTGCGAAACAAATCACAGAATCTGCACTTTGATCTATACTAGAGAGCGCGTGATTTTTGGCCTTGAATCGCGCTATGCAAATTTCTTGAGGATGTATTGTAGTGAATACCAATACCAAACAAAGTAAAAAAACAAATAATATTTGAATTTTAATCACCTAAATGATATTCTTAGTTTCACGATCCTATAACTAACCCACAAAAGGACATTTATGTCTAAGCTTGATGATTACGAACTGAAAATCAGAAGACAAAAGTTAATAACGCAATATCAGCACTGTCAAGCCAATATAGATAACATGAGTAGTGGTAATTTTGATAAAAGACATATGACCTCTGCTGCGACTGGTCAAATCGCGGGTCGCGCTGTCTCGCAAATCGACAGCCCCAACTCTAAAGAAAATCAATTGTATCAAATTTATCTAAACAGCACTAGCGAAGATCAATTGCGCAGCAATTACGTGAACACTGTAAAAAAAACAGAACCACACCCCTCAAATAGAAATCCTATAGCCCGAACTCTCTGACACAACCCGCACAGCACCAGAAAAAAAATAGTAATTAGAGTTTTAATAATCATTCATGAGGTTCCCATGAGCTTGATAAATAATGATTCTTTGGCAGTTGTGCCCTATATAGGCCAAAAGCACGCAACGGCCCAATCGCGCTCACATCTGAAAAGAAACCTCGAGGCGCGCATGCAAAGTGTGATGGATAGCTTTAGCGCCTGCATAAAAACTCTGGAAGAAAACCGCTATTTAGATACCTACAAAGCCCTGCATTTTAGCGGAAAAGAAACTCTAGAGAGCAGTATGATGCGATCCGTCATCGCTATTTATTACCCCAGACACAGTATGTCGGAAACAGCCCAACGCCTTTCCAACTATGCTAAGGTCACAAAGCACTTGAGCAGCCTACTCGATGAACAACTTTCTAAGCTTTTGACTACGGCTATCCCTCTCAGTTCCGGTATAGGAGGAGAAGTCTTATCGATGGAAGTTGAGGGGGTNNGCGTGGGTTCGATGGGATTCGGTGCCTGGCGCGAGGTAGCTGCACATGAAATAACGACGGAATGGGTCCTCAAGGGAGAGTGCCAAAACTTCCCTTTAATGTATCACTCGCGGGTATTGCCGCGCTCTACTCCACCGGAAACGCCCACAGAAGATCAGATCAAAGAGAGAGAGGGCAAAGTCGTAAAAGAGAGAGAGCGCCAAGTCGTGTACTGGGATGATTCCTTAGCTGTAGGCCGGCGCTACGAGGAGGCTATTTCAGCCTCAGCCGATGTGATAGTATTCATGGAGCGCCTTCCCCAGACGCTNNCACCGAGCCAACCATAAGCAGGGTCGAGCGGGAACTCAATATGGTAGCTGCGTTCATGAAGTCGCGAGGCTTTCTCCACTTTGACGCACATTTTCACAACATTCTAGCCAGCCATAACCACGTCTATTTTGCCGATTTTGGCCTGGCGACGAGTCGAAAATTCGACCTTTCACCGCAAGAAATAGCATTTTTTGAGAAGCATAGCGATTATGACCGCTACTTTGTCGTCTCGGAGCTTGCCAAGAGTGTCATCACGGCAACTGCGCCCGAAAAAAGCGAAGTCTTATTGAAAACCTATCTCTCATCTGAAAAAATAGCCATTGCATTGCAGCCCCCTTTAGCAGCAATTGCACAGCGCTACAGGCCGATAGCAGTACTTATGCACAAATTTTTTCAAGGCCTTCAAACAGAATCCAAAAGCACCCCATATCCCAAGCTTGAACTCGCACGGGAATGGACTAAACTAANNACTGGAGGGATCTGACAGAAAGTTAGGGGTTACTCTTTGGCTGCTTCCAGGGAAAAGCTCCAAAAACTACCCATTAACGGTCGTTACCTAACCATTTTAGGTCAGATCCCCCGCAGTTCCTCTGTGGGGATCTGACCAGTTACGGCATAGTCCCTTGGATCTTAGTCACACTTCGTATTAACATATATCTTCTAATTTAGGAAAATAACTAAACTTAATGAGTTCAAATACAGGATTTTATGCTTAATCATTTATTTAAATATGCTGTGGCAGTTTTGGTTGTTTCTTTTTGTGGGTTTATATTCCAGGCAATCTCAGCCCCGCCTAACCAACCTCTAACAACGTCACTTCCCGCAATATCGGCCTCTCAAAGCATTTCTAAAGATTGGTTAATTAATTCGAAATCCGCTGAAAATAATAGTTTTTCAGCTATTTGGTTAGATAATGAACATATTGTTTATGAATCAAATGGAATATTTGAAATTTACAATATTAATCAGCGTATTGGGACAACAATAGGTAAAGGATCGAATCCAAAAGCTTCACCCGATGGGCAATGGATTGCATTTATTGCTGCTCTTGNNATAAGGTAAATCAAATTTGGATCATGAAAAAAGATGGTTCGGAAAAAAAACAACTTACTCACTTGAAAGAAGGTTTTGCTGGTAGTTATAATTATGATTACAATTTTGCTTGGTCATTTGACTCCAACCAATTAGCATTCTTTATTAACCCCGTTAATCCAGATCTATCACATTCACGCGATTTGCATCTACTTCCGAGCTCAGTACAAGTAATTGAAGTAATGACCGGAGCACTGAGGGAAATTTATTCGGATTTTGGCTTACTAAGTGATCTTTCTTGGTATCATAATGGTGAAAAATTACTGATGACTAAATTACGCATCGGGAAAGAGGCACATACATCATGGGTACAGTCTGTGTGTCTGAGGGATGGTTTTGTTCGTACATTGGCAAAATTTAATGGACTCCAGCAATTTCTACAGCCAGAAATATCTCAAGACGGTCTTCAAGTAGCCATACTGTATAACGCCGAAAGCGATATATTTGATTGGATGCCAAGTATAGGGATTGTTGCCAGCGAGGGAAATGGCGATGCTGTTCCTTTAGTCAAACAATTAACTTTTGACTCAAAATTTGTCAAATCAAAGTGGTCGAAAGACGGCCGGCAACTTTTTGCTTTAAGGAATTATGGTGCCTATAATCAAATTTACACCAGTAATTCTCAATCTGGAGAATTAAAGCAAATCACAAACTCCCCGTTAAATATTATTAATTTTGAAATATCTCCCGATGGTTTAATGAAATGGCTGGCCTAAACTGGAC
>PLSG01000412.1 GCA_003164155.1 Parachlamydiaceae bacterium
GGCCTTTACTGCACTAAAAGATCTAGAAGCCGCCTATGTATTATGTGGGAGCCCCCTTTTCTTTAGCGTTTATCCCACACGAGCTGATTACGTAGGGCTGGGGATAGCTTTTCCCGATAAAATACATGCAGAGAAGCGGGATATTGAAAAAAAAGAGAACCGTGAAAAGGATGGCAAAGAAGAAGCGGAAACATCTGCACAAAAATGGGAAGTCCCAAGCCAAAGCTTTGATGCCAAGATGGGGCCGACGCCCAAAAAAGCTCCTTTAGAGGCATTCTCAAATTTGTCAAAGGCGTTACCGACCTATCTACATGCTAGCGTAGTGCCTTTGCTGGTCCAAGACATCAGTAAATACGTTCCTTATCTCCAAGGCCCCATTTCAAATATAATGACTGTGAGGGAATTTATATCTATAGCCCTCTCGCATTGTTTGTTTGAGATAAAAATAGCAGGAGGACGTGGCTTGCGGATAGGTGAACCCCTATTAAATGCTGCGACTACTGTAGATGTACATACAGATAAAGAAAAATTGTATATTTTGTTTATAGAGGCATGGGGAGGATTGCATGGTGAAAAGATTGATAATGTAAAAGAAGCCCTCAGAGCTATTTTAAGCTTAATGCATTGCACCAGCCTTTATCATAAGCCATTATTTCAATTAATGTTACAAGATAGCTCAAAAAGTATCTTCACAAAAACATCTGAGAGGTTTTTACAAACACAATTAGTTAACTTGCAAGGGCTGTGTGATTTAATCTTTGCCTGCTTAAAGAACGTGCATGATCGAATAGAAAAAGATGCCGTCTCACACCAAGAACTCATTAAATTAGAATTCATAGTCAATGGAGTAAACAACCTACTGAAAGAAAATGAGGCCAGAGAGGCTAAAAAATGCCTGCAGTTTATACGTACATATATTTTAGAGAGACAACTCAAAGAAAAAAGCAAAGCAGTGATTCGGCATCCCCATCCTTTNNTGTTGACTATGCGCACCCAACTAAAAAAATACTTTGCCTTATCCGAAAAACTGGATCAAATAGGGGCGCACAATGAAAAAGAGATTAGTGAGACTAATCTGAAATTTTTTAAAGCTCTGAAAAAAGGATCTTCTGCAGAAACTCTCTATAGAGAGTTTCGCAGTGCGTTCAGTTCTAATAAAGAAACTTATCATCTAGCAAAAGAATGTTCTGCGATGCCCATGAAAGTGATTGAAAACGTCTATTTCCCCATTTTTAAAAGATTGATAGATGAATCAGAACAGTTTCGTTTAGATAGCATGTATTACTCTCATGATGAAGATCTGTTCCCCTCTTTCGAAAATGAATTTTCACAAAGCTCCAGTCCGGAAAAAAAAGAAGTTTCCACCTCCCAAAAAAAATCAAAAACGCGCCGCATAAAGTTGGCTTCTGCTCGAACGAAAAAATTGCCGGCAGTGGTAGCCCCACCATCAAGGCATGTAGCTAAAACGGAGATAGCAGTACCTGGGGAAATCAAACCGTTGCCCTTTCCGGTAACTGTCGAATCCCTTATCTATGCATTTGGCAAAGAAGCCGCTCATTTATCTGGCATTTCCGGGGCTTCCCACCCTGGGGCACTTTCCAAGGCTGAATTATCGAAATCTGCTAAAGCAGCCTTTGCGCAAAGCCATGCCAACACATGTCTAAGTTTGCATCTGCAGACACTTCAGCTCTTTGCCAGTCCCTCCATACTTCAGCTCAATCAAGAGTATGCTCTTTACTGGGCCTACTTAGGTGTTGAACAGGCCTTGACGGTACAGTTTATACAAAAATATCCCGAAACACTTATTTTACCCCATCGCCTAAGTTATTATGCCGCGGATCTAGGGTTACCACTCGACAATCCCTGGTTTAGCCACGAACTCGATCGTTACAGTGTGTACTTTCGCTACGCTTATCAATCTGGATTAAGAAAAACTGGAGCACCTCTTTTGTCTTCAATTTCGACCGCGACTTGTAGCAGTAGCAGTAGCAGTACAGGAGAAAAAGAAAGCCGAGAAAGCACTAAAGATTTTAATCTACTGATAAAAAAAGCCTTGGAGCTTCAATTACAAGCTCTAAATCTAGGTGAGAAAGATAAAGACAAGCTCGCTAAATTAGAAGCTTTGCATAAAATGTTAGATAGCAATCTCCCTCCAGAGGGCTATGTTGTGGAACCTTATAGCTCTAAAGCTATACATGAGTTCCGTTCGGTCCTACAAACCCGCGCTGAAGGCCTACGCAAGGCAGCCAACGAAATAACGAGTGGGATTTCTAAAAGCATGGCAGAGCTCTCCTCTGAGAGGACATTAAAGGCGCATCAACTGGATGGCATGCGCGATCTACTCGAACATGTGCAGCGTCTGAGTGTTTTTTTAGAAGCTATGCCCCATTTTCCCCAGCCACGATTTGCCTTACTGCACATGCAAACGCTGCTCATGGGAGTGCATCAGCTGGTAGAGGATGTAGGTTTAGTTCTGGAAAAAGACCACAATGTGTTAATTGAGCTAGGGCCAGATCTGCATAAACTTAGCTATCACATCGAAAAACATCGCTTAGGAAGATTTTTGACGGCGGACCAAAAAAAAATGCTGGACGAATTGAATTTTGGCAATCGCGTGCAAGACCCGCATCGCTACTGCGTTAACACACCTGTTGACCTCAGATCTAAATTTTTCAAATGGTGGGATGAACTGTACCAATTATCAACTACCGCTATCGAAGAGGGTGAAGACTTTCGGCCTATTCACATCAAAGGGGATCATTTAGTTATTCTAACCAAAACTTGCGAGCAATTAATCGATGCTGCGCTGGCCATTGTGATGAAAGCTTTAAAATAATTTGCTGCTTTAATTTTATGCTCACCACACCACGCGCACTCCGCCGAGCAGGTTATAGGTATGCGAGCGATTCCACACATGCCCAGAGGCTTGCAGGAAAAGAACATAACGGTCATTGAACTTTTTGACCGCGGAAAGGGCGCCCCCAAAGCTGCTGCGGCTTAAATCCACGCCTTGGATGCACATGATAGGTTCATGCTCTTCATAGATGCGAAAGCGCGCATTTAGGTGGTTCTCCGGCTTAGTCAGGCGGTAATGCCAGGCTAGATCCAATCCGAATTCGACATCTTGGGGAGTTTCTCCGTGGGATAAATGCACCCCCAAACGACTGCTTGCATTGCCATGCGATTTGAAGGGCACATCGAGATCTAAAGCCGGGGCGCCTTCTTCTGATAGACTGTGCAAGGCATAGTAGCCTCCTTCTAATCCCACAAAGGGCTGCAACAGCCAGCTGCTTAGCGCCATATCCTTGCCAACTTCTGTATAGGCCGAGGAGAGCACGCCTTTGGGTTTTCCGGTACAAGTGAACTGCCGGGGGCCTATATGGATAGGCCTATGCATTTTACCCACATTGTAGCCGACGAGCAAGGAGCTGCTCATATACCCACCTAAAGGGCGATAAAGGGAGTAAAGCGCGCCCATAACCGTGTTTTGCTGCCCTTTGCCTCCCACGCAATCGAAATTCTGTTGGTCATTTTGATAAGCTGCCCCCGTGCCTATTGTCCAGACGGAGGATAAACTTATTTGATTGCCCGCGGCTAGCATAAAGCTATTTTGAGTGAAGCCGTATGCTCCGCAATGCGTGTTGACTTGCAGCCTTCCTGCGTTTAGCTCCATCCACGGCTGCGGACTGCTATTTTGCGCTGTCTGGCAAAGGGAGACCTGGGTATAGAGGGGACGCAAAAGCATATCCAGGCGCCTTTGGAAAAGGCTAGCCGAGTTTTCATATGCAAGAAAAAGATGGGTGTATTGCTGTCCGCTCATTTGATCGAAAACCATACCCAGATCTCTTTCGGGGAGGTAGTTGAGCTGGTCAATTATTTCGTATTGCAAGTCCAT
The DNA here is from genome assembly GCA_003164155.1 of Parachlamydiaceae bacterium. Taxonomy (GTDB): domain Bacteria; phylum Chlamydiota; class Chlamydiia; order Chlamydiales; family Parachlamydiaceae; genus BOG-1457. Next base: position 3,896 of record PLSG01000412.1, read on the forward strand.
GGGATAGTTCAGGGCGTCCCAACGGGCGGCGATTTGCTTTTGCCGCGGATGCGCGACCATGGCGGCAAATTCTTTGAAATACAGGTATACGTGCTCTGCATCGCAAGTGATCGAGGGAACAGAGCACAGCCCCGTTGCCGAAGCACTGCTGTAGATGCCAGAAACACCCTCCGCAGCTCTCAAAATCGTATAGGTCTTTCCCCTTTTAATGCGCCCATCGGCCGAAGAGACCTCAATTTGCGATCCAGGAGAGATAGTCGCCCTGCCGGAAATATCGATGAGGGAGCTCTCGCCCAAAGAGTTGATTTGCACCGCATAGGTGGTGCCGGCAGCCTGCGCGAAATTGCCCGAGATCTCCAAGGTGCCTATGCCATGCCCAGGAGCAATGCCACCTTTCTCGATGGCCACATCGCCATATACCATCCCCGTACCAGACACCACCCCGCCAGTGACGCGCAGACGCCCGCATAATATCGAGTTGAGCTCTAAGATTCCCTCGGCGCAGGTGGTGCCGCCTTGATAGGTGGTGATGCCATCTAGTTGCAATGTGCCTTTGCCTATCTTGGTTATGCCCCCTTCGCCCGAAATTGTCCCCAAAATTGTGAGATGGTGCCCCTGCGTATCTACAATGGCATCTAAACACGTGGTTTCAATGGGGCGGTCAGGGGAAAGGGCAAAGCTATCTCCGGCTTGGAAGATCCCACCAGCTAAAGAGAGGGTGCTGTTCGGGGTGCCCAGGTTTCCATCGTCCCGGATGTTCAGCGTTCCGCCTAGGATGGTCGTCCCCCCAGAATAGGTATTGCGGGCATTTAGCAGGCTCAATATCCCCCTTTCAAGCGTGAGGCTAAACGATCCCCCCTTGTTCTTCGATAATCCCCGCAATGCAAGTAGTGTGGGCATTGTTCAGAATTAAGTTTTCCGTGAGCAGAATCACATCTTCGCTGGCTGAACAGAAATGCCCCACTATTATCGATATCCCTAAAGCCAAATAAAAGGCACGTTTCATGTCCCACTCCTTTGGAAAGGGTACACTTTACGTAAAATAAAACTTTTCT
>PLSG01000329.1 GCA_003164155.1 Parachlamydiaceae bacterium
GAAGCTGCTTGGTTGCGCGCCTGAATCACCGATTCCAGTGTGCTTTTTTCATAGGTCATATAACCCTTGACTGTCTCCACCAAGTTGGGAATCAAATCATAGCGCCTTTGCAACTGCACGTCGATCTGGCTCCAGGCGTTTTTAACCTGGTTGCGCAGCCCCACCAGTTTATTGTAAATGCCAATTGCCCATAAAACAACCACCACAATCACTGCAACAATGATTAATGTAAGCATACTTCTCTCCTTTAATATATGTCTAACTTGAGTCGAGTCTAATTCACATATATCACGTTATGCCTTTAATGCAAAGAATTCCAACCATAGGGTTTATAAGACTTGAAATATTGGCGTTGTTTCCATAAGGTGAACTCGAACGGCACAGCGCCGCGGCAAAGGCCCCGTTCACCTGTACGACGAAAACTTTCAGTCAATGCGTAGCCGAAAAGGTAAACAAGGCCGAAATTTCCCTACATTCTATACGTGTATTTTAGGAGGGATATGTTAGATTCAAAGCTACTGGCACATTATGCCGAGTCTGAAAAATCCGAAATCAGGAAGGAAAAGGATTCTGTCATCCTTCTAAATGACCGCTATAACACCCCTTCCACTAGCTTACTGCTTTTCCATTTCGAACCCCACGCATATAGTTCTTCTGATTTACGGCTAAAGGATTGCGCACTGCAGCACATCTCCATAGAAGGCAAAGACATCTACATTTTCGACAACTTCTTTTTAGAGCAAGAAGGTGCCGATATGCGGACTTACTCCAAAAATGCCACTTTCAGCAGAAGTAGCTATGCCCATCAAGAAAGCCGTGAAAAAGGGGAAGAACCAGCTCGTTCAATGAACAATAAAGAAAAATGGGAATTCTTTTCTAAACCCCCACAACCCATTGCAGAAATAAACAAACTGCTGGGAATGCTAGCTCAGCGCTTGAATGCCGACATCAGCACTCTGCCTTGGGATATATGCGATCAGCATATGGCAGCTTCCGCAGTGGCCACAAACCGGCATGAAAGGGTCTCTCGGATGAGCGTAGAAACGGGCAAGCATGAGGATTTTAATACTGAAAAGGGAATTCCCTTCGCCATCCCCATGCTTTACGCTAAAGAGCAAACTTTCTACCCAGGCAATTTTGTAAACGGCGCTGAGGGAAATCCCTGGCTGGTTTCACTGATGCTTTACGCCACAGAAGACAATTTTCTGACGCATGAATATGGAATTGGAACGCTGTTTTGTAAAAAAGATGGGGATATAGTCGCAAAAGCAGCCTGCCAGCATATGCGATTTGTGATCTTCGAAGGCGATATTCTGCACACCGTTGAAGAATCTCATATCCCCGCCGAAATTAATACGTGGCGCATATCCTATGTATATAAATTAATGCTAAATCCAAGGCAAGCCGGCCAAAGTCTTAAAAAGGCCTTTTACGAACTGCTTAAATCGTATAAAGAGGCTCTCTAGACCGTAACAGATCAAAAGTCCAGTTAAAAAATCACGAGGTATTTTTATGGAAAATGCAGCCAGCAACTTAAATGCACAGAAACAACAATTATTATTGGAATGGAAAAAATTGTATTCTGAAGCTCTGATAGATGCCTTAAGGCCTTCTGGAGATGTACTACAAATAGGTTTTGGCCATGGATTTTCCGCAGATCGCATCCAAACCTTCCACCCAAAAACACATACCATCATTGAATCGCATCCCCAAGCTTTGGATGAAGCAAGAAAATGGGCTAGTAAGCATGCCAATGTCACGGTCATCGAAGGAAAATGGAACACTGCCCTTGCTCAGCTGGGCACTTATGACGCCATTTTTTTTGATGCCTATCCATTAGAACAGGACTTGGCCACCCTATGTTTTCTGTTTCCAGAAGAGACAGGCAAACTGTCCCTCCAATCAAAAGCACTATACAACCTCATTTCAGAACAAATGTCTAAAATAACCAATAAATTTTCAGATCGAGATATCGAGGATTTCTATCAGCAAATTGGTCAATTTAATCCAGAAGCGCTGCCTATCTTTTTTCAAAAACTAAAGGACAATCAAAATATCTCGGAAACTCAATACGAAAATGTCGTAAAAAAATGCCATCTCGACGAATCTAAAAAGGAGACTGCACCTGCTAGTACATCTGAAGGATCAAAAAAGCCCGACGATATGCGCATATGCCTAGAAGATTGCCTGAAAAGCCATATGAAAGCTGGCAGCCGTTTCTCCTGTTTTGTAAGTAGTCAAAATTCTAAGTACGGAGATTCTCAATTTTTTGAAAATATCATCACCAATCCGAGCATAAATTATAGCGAGTCTTCCATTTCCATCAAAATGAGCGATAGGGATAGGCTAGCATTGCTTATCAGAGTGGAAAAAGCTTAGGAAATTTACATGCAAAGGGGCAAAGAGAGCGGGAAAAATGTAGCTTCTATTCTTTCCTTGATCGAATTTTAAAAATTTTAACACAAAGAAACACATAAAGAGCACAAAGCACACAAAGAGAGCAAAGAAAAAATTGACAGGATTTTTACTTCTGAATCTTAAATTTTCCAGCTCTTCTTTGTGTCCTTTGTCAGCCATTCCCGCTGGAATGGCGAGATAAATTTCTCACCAGCAAAATAGTCCATTGAAAACTTGAAAGATGAGAGGATCCATAACTTAGTAATAATGCCAAAAAAATGTGT
>PLSG01000197.1 GCA_003164155.1 Parachlamydiaceae bacterium
GCCGATCGCGTTTTTTCAGCTCTTCCGGCCAACGCATTGGGTGCGGCGGTGACAGGTGTCGATCTGCCAGCCGCCCAGCTTTTGCAGTCGCTGCACAGCGCCTCTGTGGCGGTGGTCAACTTGGGTTACCACCGCGACGTGCTGCCAGGTAAAGGCTTTGGCTACCTCATTCCCGCAAAGGAGAAAGAGGAGATATTGGGAGTGATATGGGATTCCAGTATTTTTCCCCAGCAGCAAAGTTGCCCCACTCACACGCGTTTGGCGGTGATGATGGGAGGGGAGCGCCATCCAGATATGGCGGGTAAAGGCGAGGATGCCTTGGCTGGCATAGCTATGAAAGCCGTGGCCAAGCATATGAAGATAGTAGCTGCACCAGATGCCTTGATGGTCAAGGTGGCGCATGCGGCTATACCGCAATATGCTCTGGGGCATCAAGGCAAGGTGGAGGCCGTGAAACACGCCTTGAAAAGGGAGTTGCCTCAGTTGCACTTATGTGGAAATTGGCTGTCTGGCGTATCGGTCAACGACTGCATTGCCTATTCCAAGCAAACGGCGGCGACACTATAGAGAGGGTGTTGGCATGAAAGCAATTATTATTGGAGCTGGCCATAACGGACTGGTGGCGGCGATTCTTTTGGCCCGCCAGGGCATGCAGGTGACGGTTCTCGAAGAACGCGACCTTGTAGGAGGAGCCGCTAAGACAGAATGCCCGTTTTTCAAAGTGCCCGATTTGCGCCATTCTACGGGAAGTTATTTATTGGGACTAATGCCCCCTGAACTAATGCAGTGCCTAGGCGCAAACCTCGAACTTTTGCGCCGCGATCCCCATTATTTTCTCCCTACCCGGGATGGAAGATACCTCCTATTTGGCTCTGATAAAGCCGCTATGCAAGCTCAGTTTAGCCAGTTTTTCTCCATCGAGGATTGGATGGCCAATGAAGCCCTGCAGCGCGAAATCGGCCAAATCCGTCAAGATCTTGCTCCAAGTTGGCTTCAAGAGCCGCTATCGTTGGAAAATACAGCCGAAAGATATATTCGCCCAGATCTTCGTCAAATTTTTATGGATTTGACGACCCAGCCCGTCGAAAAATATCTAGGGCGTTTTGGCTTTCAAAGCGATTTACTAGTAGCTATGTATGCCGTCACAGATGGATTTTCGGGGCTTGCTGGCAGTTTCGGCACTCCTGGCACAGGGATGAATTTTCTGGTGCACAATATGTGCCGCTTGCCGGGTGCAGATGGCACATTTATGGTAGTGAGAGGTGGTATGGGAGCTATTTCTGTGGAATTTGCCAGGTTGGCGGTGGAAGCTGGCGCCAAAATCAAAACTACTTGCGGCGTAGAAAGGGTTTTGTCCTCTGGCAATCGCATAGAAGGGGTTTTGTTGAAAAATGGACAGGAACTTATGGCTCCCATCGTGGTGTGCAATGCCGATCCCTTTCGGATGCGCAAAATGGCAGGACAAAGCAATTTTCCAGAATCCTTCAATAAAAAACTGGATGCTCTGCGCCGCTATGGCACGACGATGAAAGTGAATATGGCCCTTTCCCGCCTGCCGGTGTTTACCTGCTTGCCGCAAAATAGGGGGCAGCACAATAGCACCATGCATTTGCTGCCGCCTGAAAAGGGGATCCTTCAAACCCTTCAAAAGGACTATGAAGGGGTTCAAAAAGGGCGCTTGGCGCAATTTCCCGCGATTGAATGGTATATACACACTCAGCTCGACCCTTCTTTGCAAGATGCTGGTAAACACCATAGCTCCGCCTTCTTTGTGCAATGGGTGCCATATCAGCTTGAAGGCTCTACTTGGGAGCAAGAGGAAGAGGGCTATGTGCACCACCTGTTTTCCATTGCCGAGCAATTTGCTCCGGGATTTACGGCTAGCGTGGTCGAATACTCTTCGCTCAATCCTCAAAGAATCGAGGAGGTCTTTGGTATTTCTTATGGCCATATCCATCATATCGATAATGCATTTGGCTTCGATCAGCGCATGCCTTATAAAACTCCCATTGAGGGGTTATATGCATGCAGTGCGGGTTGCCATCCGGCCGGCTCGGTCATCGGGGCGTCGGGATATAATGCGGCGCAGCGGGTTTTGAAAGACCACAGCACTTAAAATCCATATGGTGGTGGGTGTTTTTATTAGGGTTGTAAATCATTGATTGTGTAGAATTAGGGTGAATTTGGGCATGGTTCAAAGATAGCATCTTATGGGTAACACTCGTCCTTCACAAATTGGCCGCAAAAGAAAGCAAAGAACACCAAAGAACGGCCTTGTTCGGCTGTACAGCGAAAATGCCTGCGTGTTAAAATTTAATGAATACTCAGCCAAGGTGATGACTTATGTCTTTATTTTCTGCTTCTCTGCCTGCAAGCTCCTCATTGGCATCGCTTTTTGCTCCACCACCGGTGATATCTTCACCTGCGCCTAGCCCCTCTCTTTTTAAGCTTGGCGATGGAGGGCATTCTCCAGTTTCCCTTTCTTCCTCCTCCTCATCTTCCGCTTCATCTTCATTATTGCTTTTGCGTTTGAAACCCACAAGTGCACCTCCCTCGCCTCCCAAATTTAGTTTAACTCCTCCGGCTATTTTAAAAAGAGCTGTTACACTCGCTGTAGGGGATTTGGTGGACCCAGGAGAAAATGGCAAAAGACAGCGAAGAGTGGATGACAGCGCATTTAGCGGACGTCAAAGCTCATTTAGACTGCCCCCTCCTTTTGCATTAGAGGGAGTTAATGCAACACCTCAAAGCGAAGTTGAAGCCAAAACGGAGGCCGCTTCCGATTATCTGCTCAAAGCTCCATGCTCAATAAGATCTATCTTTTCTGACGCGTGGTTGACTAAAACCCCAAACATTGAAGATCATTCTGTCTATACTGCCAAGGAGCTTTCGGACAGATCCAATGTACATTTTCGCATTCAGGGCATAGCCTATCCAGTGAAGAAGCTGGCGGTAAAGAGCTGTAACAATTGGATTTGGAATATCACTTCAAAAGCCGTGTTGGAACTGGATGGCAAGCTGATTAATGCCAGTGAACTAATCCTCAAAACTCCTGAACAAGGTTCTAAGAATGGGTTGAAAGTGCAAAAAGAGCTGAAGGAAGGGGTTCAAGCCTACCAGTTTATGTCCACCGATCCCGAAGTTCAAAAGTTATTGAAAAAGATCGGAGTAGTACTTCCCGCCTGTTATATAAATCCCGCGACATATAGCGATAGCGTCAACCCCAGAGATGGCGGTTTTTGGGCTTTTGAGAAAATGGACCGCGAAGTGGATTGCAGCGAATGGCAGCCAGCGGAAAAAATCTATCAAGACCTGAGCCCAGCAGCACAACACTTGCTTTTGACCGTTAAACTATATCTGACTGAGACTGTAAAGCTGCAAAGGGAACTTCTTTTTGATTTTAAACCAGATAACCTCATGTATAATAAGCTGGGGCAGATAGCCTTTGTAGATTTTGCCTTGCCCCCCTCTGGCTTTGAAGATAGTAGCGATATCGTCCCGCATCTCAAAAGCTATCTTAAAAAATGGGCAAATGGGAATAAAGGCATCTTGGAATTTTTAATCGGGGATTTTCCAGAAACACATCAGCCGCAGTATGCCTTCAGCAAAGTATATGCCGAAACTCTTGAAGACTCTGAGAGTGAAAATTGGTAAACAAAGCCGCAATAGGATACTATGTATAGCAGATACGTCGCTATTAAATTGTGTTCTGAGAAATCTATAAACGATAGGTTTACATAAGTTCCCGGTCAGATTTTCGCATTCGTTATCTATAAATTTTAGTTCAAATTCCTCTCGGTTCCTCAGAGGAATCTAAACAGTTACAAGTGTTCAGTTATGTATGAGATAGAAAAAAGTTTTACATTTGAAGCCGGACATGTCCTCAAGCACCATGACGGTAAATGCAGCCAGCCGCATGGCCATTCTTATAAGTTAACCGTTGTGCTTTGTGCTGTGCAGCTGATAGCTGAAGGGCCAAAAAAAAATATGGTGATCGACTTTCTGGACATTGGCACGATAGTCAAGCCGATGATTGAGAAGTATTTTGATCATCACTGGATTAACGATACTCTTCAAACCGATTCGCCCACGGCCGAATTTATGGCCAGATGGATATATGAATATCTGCAGCCCTTTTTGCCTGGATTGAAATCTATCAGCTTAAATGAGACCGCGACGGCTAAGGTAACCTACACGCCCTAATTGAGGTGAGGATATGGCCAAGAAAGCAATTTTTATTGGTGCAACCGGCCAAAATGTAGGCAAAACCACTTTGTGTCTAGGATTGCTTTCTGGTTTGAAAAAGCGCTTTGCCAGAGTGGGATTTATAAAGCCAGTGGGACAGCAGCATGTCAAGGTCGAGGGGGGGCTTTGCGTCGACAAAGATGCCGTACTATTTAAAGAGTATTTCAAGCTCACTTCTGATTATGCCGATATGAGCCCTGTGATCATTCCAAGTGGTTTTACGCGGCGCTATCTCGATGGCGAAATTTCCGAAAGCGGCTTGGCCGACCAAATCCAGCTAGCTTATCGTAAGATTGTCCAATCTAATGACTACACCATCGTGGAAGGCACAGGACATATTGGCGTAGGATCCATAGTCAATATGTGCAATGCTAGAGTGGCCTCCGATTTGGGCTTAGAAATAGTGATTATTTCCTTGGCGGGGCTAGGTGTGGCGCATGATGAATTAGCTTTGAACTTGGCACTATGCCATGCTTACGGCGTCAAGGTAAAGGGGATCATTCTCAATCGCGTTTTAAACGACAAACGTGCTATGATCAGCGAATACTTTCCTAAAAGTTTAAAAAAATGGGGAGTTCCCCTTATCGGCTGTGTGCCCTACAATGAATTATTGAGTACCCCTTCGATTAAAGATTTTTCATTGCTCTTCAATGCCCCTCTGCTTTTTGGCGAAAAGCACCGCTTCAGACACTTTGCGCGCGTGCGCATGGTAGCAGGGTCTTTGGACTCGTATCATGCAGATATCATCCCGCATGAGCTGATTATTACACCGGCGAGCCGAGAAGATATCATTATGGCCACGCGGCAAAGATGCATGCATGCCATGCAGCTGGGCATAGACTTTGAGGCGGGGATGATTTTGACCAGTAAGCAGACTCCTAGTGCGCATATATTGAGGGCTATGAGGGGATTAGACATTCCCATTATGTATGTTCCACAGGGAAGCTATGAAGTGATGAAAACAATCAACGCCTTTACGGCTAAGATCCGCGTTGAGGATACTTCTAAAGTGGAGAAAGCCATTTCTTTAGTGGAAGATAATGTCGATTTTGAGATGCTGTATTGAAGTAACTGGCCAGATCCCCCCGGAGGAACCGAGGGGATCTGAACAGCTACGTATTGAAAAGGTCTGTAGATGCATATATTGATAGTTAAAACGTCGGCCTTGGGAGACGTTATTCAGGCTTTTCCCGTAGTGAGCTATATCAAAAGAAAATACCCTGAGGCGCTTATAGACTGGGTAATAGAGAAAGGGAATAAAGCGCTTGTGCTGGCGCATCCAGAGGTGGACAGGGTCATCGAAATTGATAGCAAGGTCTGGCGCAAAAACTTATTGCAGCCGTGCACCTATCGGGAGATAGCGGCATTCCGCCGCCATCTGCGCCTGCGGCACTATGATGTGGTATTTGATCTGCAGGGCAATGCGAAGTCGGCATTTGTAACTAGCCAGGCCTTAAGTTCAGCTAAAGTTGGTTTTGGTTGGAAGAGCGCGCCCGAATGGCCGAGCTGTCTGACTACCTCCTTTCACTTCAACCCTCCTTCAGGGCGCAATATCCGCGAAGACTATCTGTGGCTGGTGGCCAGTTTTTTTGGAGAAGCTCATCTTGTGCCGCAAGAACTTACGATGACAGATTTGGCGGGGCACGCAATGCTTTTGCAGATCGAGCATGCTGAAAAGGACAAAATTGAAAGGCTTTTAGCACATTCCCAGGGGCATCTTTCTGCGCATTCCCCTAAAGTAGTGGTCTGTCCGGGTTCATTTTGGCCGAATAAGCAACTCAACTGCCAAAGCTTGGCGGATTTTATGCACTGTCTTCAGCGCTTTCTCGGTTGCACCTTTTTGCTGGTTTGGGGAAGCCCGGCAGAGCACAAAATCTCGATCGAGCTGCATCAGCATTTTCCCCAGCATAGCCAGATTGTGGAAAAACTTAGCCTGCCTGGTTTGCAAAACCTGATGCATGCGGCCGACTTGGTGCTGGCCATGGATTCGTTGCCTTTGCATTTAGCGGGAACTACGGCTACGCCCACCTATAGCATTTTCGGAGCTTCTTCCAGCCAAAAATATATGCCTCAAGGACAACAGCATGCGGCTTATCAAGGAACTTGCCCCTATGGGCGCAGCTTTGAAAAGCGCTGTCCTATCTTGCGCACCTGTCCCACAGGGGCATGCATCCGCAGTTTAGAGGCTCAGCCCCTCTTCGCGCATTTCGCGCAGTGGTGGGAAGTGTTTCGTAATTGATACATCTAATTAATACAGTCATCAAAAAGCTTTAGCTTTATGCCAAACCACATGGCAAAAAGCTCAAAGTTCATGTCTTTATAAAACCTTAACAATACTGCAGCATAAGGTATCAGCTAAAGTCCTCCATTAGGGAGTGTTAACTTGCTGATTTCCGAAAACATACCTCGGGC
>PLSG01000556.1 GCA_003164155.1 Parachlamydiaceae bacterium
TTTCAAGAAATATGCAGGCGAGGGAATATCTTCTAAAGTGCACACGGCTTGACAGGTTTCCATTAAGCGGGAAGGGCTCAATAAACCCGTTTGCTGTTCTTCTAATCTTTTTGCCTGGGATTCCGGGAGAGCCTGTTTCAACTGGCCAATCAGGGCGGCTTTGTGCGCTTGGAGAAGATAGCGGCGCATTTTTTTATGGAGGGGGCGGCCCAACTCGTGTACCTGATTGGTTTCCAATCTTTTTGCATAGCAGTTGCTTGTGATCTGCGGAGTTTGCAGAAGCGTCTCCAAAAATGTCGGACGCAAGGGGTCGGAGATGGCTTTAAACACCTCCAGGGTTTGCCGAAATTTATCGCGCTGGGCGGCAATTTTCGAGGAGTTTTGTTGCATGCGGGCAATTTGGGACTTTCGCCCCAAGGGTGTGATGCGCTCGAAGAGGGCATGAAAATATTTTTGCCCCTCGAGCAGAAGTTGCCTTTCTGAAACCACCATTCTCAGAGCTGTCTGACGGGGGAAGCCTAAGGGCCTTGTAGCCATTATATGCTCCAAAGCGCGCAAATGGGGGGTTGCCAGCCGTTCGGCCACACCGCTTGCATCGTGCAGGGATATGACAAAATCACCTCCTTCTCTTCTAATGTTCACATTCATGGAATGGTGGTAGTGTCCGTAATCGAGATACATTGATTCTCCTGATGCAAGCTTAGCACACTCTTCCATAACGGCGGAGCTCACGCAGGCAAGATTTGAACCAACCTTCGATGCCCCTTTAAGCGCGGCAATGGCAAAATTGAGATTGCGCGATCGCGCCGTATTTGCCCTATAGGCTTGCAGCTGGGCTTTTTCTTTTTCAGTAAAAGACAAACTGCTACCTGAGGATGCAAGTTCATCCATTAGTTTGCCCAGACCTGCATATTCCATTTCCCTGGCCAATAGAGCCGCCGGGCCTCCCATGGATCTGGCGAAAATAGTTTTTTTTAGTAAAACTTTATCGGTATTCCTGGCCATGAGCGCCGCAACTGACATGCCCAGTCTGACGCTGACTTGAGCCCTCAATCCCATTTTTTCCAGTCTTCTTTTCCCTTTTTCTACCATGGCAGACAAGCTGATGGACCCTTGGGCTTTGGCCTTAATCTCTCCTTCAGATCTTTCGATATCGCTAACCTTAGTGATTTCAGGGGTAGAAATTCTCACAGACAATTCCCGTGGAGGAGTAGCTAGGCCTGGGAATAGTGCCTCAAATCTGGTTAGAAGTGGTGTATTGCCAGATTTTATTAAGGATTTGCCTATACCCTCTAACGTTTCTGAAAGCCCAGGTTCAGCCGTGACCCTAGATTTTAGGTTAGAGCCGCTATGCATTAAAAAGTCGTTTAACTGACTTAGCGTTCTTTGATACAGGGTATATCTTTCAGAGTCAGCGGCCGGAGGGGTGTCAAAGCCCTTAAACACCTCTCCAATTTGCTGTATCGTGGGGGGATCAATAGAGGAGCCAGATGAAAGAGGGTTCATAAATATACCACGCCGCCCTTTATTCAATAAAATTGCATTTACTAAATCTACTATCCTGAATTTCAAACATCTAATCTAATTGCAATTCTACATCAAAATGATTAAATCTGTCAAATCACACTTTATTTACCGGGTGGAATTAAATGTGAGAGATTTTTAAAAATCAAGCTGCTAAAAGACAACTCCAATAGCTACCCCAATCGTTGTTCTCTCTTAATGTCGTTGTTCTCTCTTAAAGTCCTTAAGCAGTAACTATTCACATCCCCCCAGAGGAACCGGGGGGGGTGAAATTAAATTGAATAATCGGGGCCGTGCCTGCATAACTGCATAACTTTTGGGTCTGCATTAGTTTAGCTGTATTTCCAGTTTTTGCCTTGAAAACAACGTTAAATAATTCTTGAGCAAGTCACCTCAAGAATACTCCCGAAGCCAGATCCCGATTAAATAAGCTGCCAAATTTAAAGCGATAAACGATCATTGTTGAATTCATAATGAAAAGTTGTGCCGCTATGCAGACACGGCTCCAATCATTAATCACGATCTTGTCGTTGGCATTAATAAATGTCGGCCTGGCGAGTCGATCAAGCTTATAGGTATACATACTGTGAGGCCTGAACCCTTTTCACTTATTTTGCCTCTAAGAGATAACTGAAACTTATTTGGTAAGTTGAATGTCGGTTCTCACTCAATTAAAAAGCTATTCCTTTGCTAGTCTATCCACTAAATGTTTAAAGCTTGTTTTTTTAAGTGCTCCAAACAGGTCTTGCGCTTCTAATTTCAACCAGTCAGCAGGTGTAGCATCTTCCACCCACTCCTGTAAATTTCCTTGAAAAGTCTTAAACCATTTTGGGGATTGCTTTCCTATAGCTTTCAGTTCGAGGATAGCCTTCTCGGAAATTGCCTGAAGCTGTGATGCAGCATACCAGATCCCATAAAGATCTTTATAGACCTTTGCTTTGTCTGTGCGCTTGCGAAATGTAAGACCTTGTGAAAGATCCACGCCCCTGGGCTAACAACTTGACCTACATCTCCTGAACGGGTCTTGAATTCCATGGCGTTTTCTAAGCTTTGCTTCAAGTATGTCAACGGCTGTGCTACAACCCCTGCTCCAGCGATCACAACATTTTCCCCCTTCTCCCTTCCTTCACTAGTTAAACACTCGATTTCCACCTCGTAGCCGTTGATTTCCTTTACATATGCTTCGGTTGCCGGATTGTCATAATCTTTACAAAATTGTTTGAAGCCTGCTTCTATTAGGTGTTTACCAATATCCTTTGTAGATGCCGTTGGAACTCTTCGCGGAATCAATGAGTCAATATCATGAGTTCCTACTGGCGGGTTGCCCTTTTTCTCATTGACTTGGTAGAGTCTGTAAATAATTAGCGCGTAACCGCCCCCTATAACGATGTATTTCCGCCAGGCACCAATCGCCCTCAAAAATTCAGAAATGACAAGATCTTCTTTTTCATTATCTGAGGTCATGAGGCATCTACTTTCTTTTATAAATTCGTTTCAGCAAAGGTATCCGATCTGCCATAAATTCAGCCTGCTCACGCCCACGCAATGGAAAGTGGTAAAGATCGATAAATGTAAGGAGTGTAGGCGAATGGTTCAAACGGTTTTTCTCTATAGCTTGAGATACTTCCATTTNNTGATGATTTTTGGGTGGCCGGTTCTAGGCGTTAGTTAACAGCTGGTATCCGTTGTCCATAATTCTCCTATGTATCCGCCTTGTTATAATAGGAGCCTCGCCCTTAAGGACAGCTGCAAGCAGTTTGAAAATTTCATTTGAAACAGTTCCTGAACTGAAGCATTATCGAGCACCATCATTTACAACGATTAAACGATGGGTGCAGCAAGTCGGCTATTACAAACTTACTCGTCCTAAAACAATTGCTAATGATTGGATGGTGCTGATTGATGCATCCATTCTGTTAACTCCCGCATATGTTCCACCCACTCTCTATTATTGGCAGCGAGGAAAAAAAGGTTCTGAAGCTGAAATCGATTACATCATTCAATACGAAAATCAAGTAATCCCCATTGACGTAAAAGCAGGTACAACTGGAGCCCTTAAGTCACTTCACCAATTCGTAAAGGAGAAAAAGAAAACAACTGCTATAAGAATTAATTCAGACGTCCCTAGACTAGGCCCGGTACAAGTAAAGGACTCCTTCGGTTCTTCTATTGAATACAACCTGCTCTCTCTGCCGTTCTACCTTTTAGGAAAAGTCCACCGACTCATCAAGAGCGCAGAGAAGTGAGAGATCATTAACGCTAACCGCCAAATCCTTTCAATCCCTTGACTCCTTCTAAGAGGGTCTTNNTCCGAGCCCGTTCTGGTGTGCTAATATTTTTCAGCTCCTGGCGCTTCCTCCGAGGGGATCTGGATAGTTACCTTATTGCTTGAATTCCCTATACTCTTTAAATCCGAACATGGTATTTCTTCGTCTAACCCTTTATGCGCCAAATTAGGAGGATGTTCGTGATGAAAATGAAAGCCCGGTTCTTCAAATTATCCGTGGTTCTCGCTGTAGTTAACGCAGTCCTTTTAGCCGCCCCCTTCCCAAAGGCTTATAGTAGCCAATCTGTGGATGTTTTTTCATCGCTAGAGGACGTTTCGCAGCCTATTTCTTCTGACGAACATACACAGCGGGAATACCTTGAAAAAAGGTATGGAGTCCAAGCTGAAGAGATCCAGTTCACTCCCCATGAAGGCTACCCCATTATTGTTCGCGGAGGTGATGAGAAAAGTTTTTTCCCTACCCTTGATCCCCATGAGCCAGCCATCAAAGAGATCATGGCTTACGACGTTGTGGTCATTGGGGCAGGTCCAGCCGGGCTCACCGCAGCTCTTTACCTTTTAGAAGAAGGGAAGCGTGTGCTCATTCTAGAAAAAGAGAAAGCAATTGGAGGCTTGGCGGCGGCCGGCGAGAAGAAGGGAATTCGCTACGGCCGAGGGGCCGCTTATATGGCTGAACCCAATGAAAGTGAATACAGCATTCTCAAGCACATTGGGCTGGCAGACTACGAAAAACTGGAAATTCAGGAGCCTATCGATAGTTATCTATGGGAGGGAAAGCTCTATAAAGGTGTTTGGGAGGAAGATACGTTAGCTGAACTGCCTGCAAGCTTCTCACTCTTCAAAAGAGCTTTAGAGCTTACAGATGAGGATCTGATCTCAGATCAACCGATGGNNGCCAGATCTTTCTTTGGATCGAATAACAGCGGCCGATTTTATTCGCCGAATGCCAAAAGCGTTGGCTCAACAAACGGACGCGACATCCAAAAAGATTATGGACTGGTTTCAAAAGGACCCAAAAGTCGATGTGAATGATCCGATGATTGAAGTTATACATTTTCTCAATCTGTACAGTCGTTCTGCCCTAGGAACTACTTTAAATAATGTCTCTGGATTAGCCTTCGCCAATTTTTTCGCTTCTGAAATAGACACGCGCTACACCGGACAATATGGCACTGGGGATGTAGTGTCAGCCTTGAAAAAGCGACTTTCCGAATTTCCGCAGCTCCTCACCATTAAGACTCTAGCTCCCGTAGCAAAGCTAATCAGTGATCCAAACTCAGTCACGGTTACTTATGTTCAAGATGGGCTAGCCTTTGAAGCTAAGGCAGAGGCGGCCGTTTTTGCTGCGCCACTGAATGTGGCATCTAAAGTCATTGATCGTTTTCCTGAGATTGCGCCTGAACACCATCGCCTTATTGAAAACATGCAATATGCGCATTACTCTGTGCATAACGTCTTTGTAAAAGGTCATGTTTTTCGTGACTCCTATGACACCTGGCTTAGAGCCTCAGATCCCCTAGACACAGATCCCACGGACTTCATTATAGGTCGATACCAAGATCCTAACATTAACGGTTATCTGGGAATGCGAAATTTTGAAAGCAATCCCGTGGACGACTATGGGATTATTACCATTTATCATCCATTGCCACTAGCCGAGGTGGGAAAAGGCTATAGGGATGAGGTGTCGATTCTAGCGGCCGAGAACGCGACCAAGCGCATAGAACAGCAGCTGGGGCCATTAGTAAAGGCTGCCGGCCTTGATCTTAAAATTGAGCTGATAGAAACTAACCGCTGGCCATATTCTATTCATATTGCCTCTCCTGGTCACATTGAGAAAGCTGCCCCTTTATTGACTATACCCGTCAATCGGATTTATTTTGCAAGTAATAACCTGGGGGTTCCATCTGTTGAGGAGGCCCTCTATCGCGGAAAAGTTTCGGCTGACCAAATTCTGGAGGCTCTCAAAAACCAGATGCCCTATTTCGGAGGTGTGGTTTTGGAGACGCCAAAACTGAGCATGGCCGAGTCAATATCTGGGGATTGCTTTCCATTGTATTGCCGCTCGAGCTCTGTCTTGGCCGCGGCCGTGGTGATCTCTTCGCGTCTGACGGATAAGTATAGGGAGTACCGTTTAGAGGCGATATCTGCGGCGAGGCCCTTTCCATAGATTGCTTCCAGCAGAGGCAGTGGGGCAAGGTAGATGCTGATAGGCTTTTTCGAACTATTTATCTGCACGAAATCGATGAGCGCGCGATAGATCTTGGTTGACGTCAAGAGGTCGCTCCACTCCTCGTTCGACATGCCCTTGGGCCTAGTGGGCATATTGCCTTTGAGCATTTTGTAGAAGGCTTCGTGTACTTGGGGTGGATTTAATTGAATGGTCGACAAACTATCGGCTTTGGGCAAGGTGTTGGCGTCGATGCTCTGCTCGCTATTTTGGACCAGTTGATCGAGGATTAGCGCGTTAAGGTCTGGGTATTTTTCGTAATATTCGGCAAACGAAGGATGCTGACGGTATAAGATGTCCATCAGTTTGAGCGTCAAAGTGCGCATTTGCTGGTAGTCTTTAGGATGGGATTCGCGCAGGGTTTTGTCTACAAAGTATCCCAATTGCAAAGCGCCATTGAGCTTTTCCCCTTTTTCTTTAGGATCCTCCACCTCTTCGGCTATCTCCGTTTCGCCAAAGTCTTCCACAAGTTCCCCTTTTTTACCATGCGCCGCGTTGTAGAGCTTTTGCTGCTTTTCATTGTACAGACTGCGCTCTTCGTTTTGGGTGAAACTTTTATATTCCACCTGCAGCCCTTTAAAATCCAAGAAGGTGTCCAGCCGGGCGTAAGTCATGATAGACAGCATGGCCAAGATAGAGAGAACAAACAATAAAACGTTCATATGCCTTTATTTATAGTAGATGAGGGGTTTATCGGAATCTTTAATTGGATAGACAAAGCTAATGCGCTCCCCGGCTTGAGTGGAGCCGTGCGCGACGGAGCGCGTGATCTGCAAACGCACCATCACAGGCAGCTGAGCATACTGCATGGGCCATTCTGTATTCCATTCGCCGGGATTGGGATCTTTTTTTTCCTTACCTGGCTCTATGCGCTCCGTTTCGATGACTTTTTCACTAAAGAGCGGTGGCACATAAAAGGCAAATGCCAAGCTGGAGACATTGTCCAAGAGCACTTCTTTTTTTACGGGAGCATTTCCTTTATCCCAGCGCTGCGGCGATGGCCAAGTAGCCAGGCAAAGCTGACCGCGGTTGTCGACATACAGCCGTCCGATCACATCGCTTGCAAAATCGGGGTCGAGATCTACGCCGTTATCATAGGTAAATACAAGGCTCGGTCCCTTTGTGCCCGCGTGCTGTGGATCTAGGTAAAAGTAAAAATCATCCGCACTGGGCGGCAAGATCTCTGTAATCACGGCTGCCAGGTGGCTTTGGACATATCGCAGGTTGAAATTTTCTTGGCGCACCTTGTCGACAAGCACATGCGTTTCATCGATCTGGCTGTAAATGCCCAGCAACGTGGTAAGCAATATCGATACCAGCCCCATGGCGATGATCATTTCCAGCAGTGTAGTGAATCTGCGACGCACAAATTGTAGGCGTTTCATATTATCTATTCTTTCTGCCCCACCTTGAGTTTCCGTTCGATGTAGACATTGTAAGTGTATTTCAAAAGGGATTTGTTGTGTGTCGCTTCCAATATGTTGTGCGCACTGTCGGCTGGATAGAAAGTGAAGGTAAGCTCGAGCAGGTGATGGGATTGACCCTCCTCCTTGCCATTTTTGGAGTGATCTTCAAACATGTAGTAGCCCTTGTAGTTGAGCTTTGCCACAGCCGCATTTTGCAAAGGGCGCTGAATGCTGGTCTGCAGGGTTTCCCAGCCAATCTCATTTTTATACAGCTGTTCGAGAATGTCGGCATAAAGGATATCGACCAACCGATCGAGCTCCACTTCCCTCACGAACCTCTTCTCCGACTTAACCATGAAAACATGTGGGTACAGCATGGGAAAAGCGCACATCACGACCAGGGCAAAAGCTATCAGGACTTCAAGTAAGAGTACTTTTCTTTTTTTTACCTTTTGCATCTTGCTTTTTTTTGCCTTTCTCGCTTTCCCGATTATTTTTTTTAATGGCCCAATCCTCTAAAATTTCAAGCGGATACACATTCCCCTCTGAGCTCTCTTGTTTTGCCATCTGGAGGGCTTTGAGATCTTCCTTAGATCCCCCAATGGGGCGGGGATATCCCGGCAAGACGATTTGCCTGGGAGAGCCCGAACCTATCGAGGATGCATTTTCCGCAGAAGGATACAGGTATAAAATTCCACGGCTCATGCTGCTGCCCCCCGACATAAACCGCAGATCGATCGTGCCAGTATGCTTGACGTTTTGATCGTCGACGAAAACGATCAGAGGCAGCCCATCGATGTCGGAATCCAGGTGCATTACTCTTTTCAAGGAGTCAGGTAGAGCCTTGTCCACATCGACATGGCTGTGATAGCCCTTGGCTGTCTTGGTCAGCTTAATGCGCACATCGGTCTTGAGCATGAGCATGAAGTCCTGAGCCAAGCGCAGCTTATCCATGACCTGATCGGCGCTGGACTGGAACTTCTGCCTTTGCCTGGATTTGACCGCGCTGATACCCACGACTCCGCTGATCATCAAGATAAGGGCCATCACGATCATCAGCTCGATCAAGGTTAGATAGCGCCGCAAAGCTTTGAAAGATTTGACAGATTTAATTTCTCGCGCGCTCATCGGCATATTTGTGGGGGTTTTTCTGCTTATAAGCTTCAAATTTTGCCGAAGTGATTCTAATTTGGGAATCCCCATCTCCATTTTGGCCAACTTCTACTTTGTACTCGGAGCCCCATCCATCTTTAAAAAGCGAACTTGGATTCGGCACCAAGTGCGAATCTATGACATACTGCTTCCGGCGATCGCTCATGTTGTCCATGGCGGCGGGATCTTCTGCTGCACGCAGTGTGAGGATGGTCGAGAGCTTTTCAATGCCCGCCTTGGTCTTAAAAACCTTACCTTCTTCAAGTGAACCTTGGTAGTTGTAGCCGACCACGCCGATGATCAAGGCGATCAAGAACATGACAATCATCATCTCGATGAGTGTGACAAACCTTCTTTTTTTCTTGTAAAAACCCTTCATTTTCTCACCATTTTTTTGTTATTTATATATTAACCCAAGTTGTTAGTTCTTTAGTTCTAACAAAAGAGATTGCTCATTTCCGAGAGCCCGCCTC
>PLSG01000193.1 GCA_003164155.1 Parachlamydiaceae bacterium
ATCTCATTATATAATTTCAGGGCGGCGGGATCAGAAAAAACCTTGCAGAGGGCATCTGCCCAGGCATTGCGCTCTCCCATTGACCCAATAGCGAAAAGCTCTGAAAACAACTCTTCCATGTGGCGTGTCACTTGTGCTTCCACGGTCTGGACAACTTCTTTCGCATCCGTTTCTTCCACTGTTTTACTAGATTTTAGCAAGTCTGTCTGTTCAGCTTTCCCGTAGAAGTTCACCAAAAGAGCCAGGCGCAGCTGCTGCGTTTCCACCCATTTCTTCAAGCGCGGTTTCAAAAATAGATCTTTAGGAGAATCTGCTTTCTTCTCGATCCCTTTCAAATAATTCTTAGAAGAAGCGACTACAGACTTTTTGAAACTTTCAAATTCAGGCCCCAAAACGAGATCTATATTTTTCGAAAAGTCGTCCGACTCCTTGGTAGGCATATGCAAGAGACCTTCTATGCCTAAGTCAAGCTGTGCGCCTCCCCCATCCAGGCCCCATCTTCGAAGATGGTATAAAGAATTTCTAAGGTCTACTGCGATCCCCCCTGCTCCAGAAGTTTGCGCTATCAGCTTAGCTATCTCCATTAATGCTGTGGGGCCCTTGATATGGTAATTGCCTATATATTTAGCGGTACCCTTCCCATCTTGCTTTGCCGCTAATTTGGCAATCTCCACCCTTACAGCTTCATCCGGAAGGTTGTAGAAGTGAATATAACGTGAGGTCGACTCTCCATTGCTTTGCGCGGCTAACTTAGCTATCTCCGCTAGTGCTTCAGGATCTTTGATGTCATATTTTCCAATATAACCGGACATGACCCCATTTTTTTGCTTTGCAGCTAGCTTAGCGATCTCAACCCTTGTCGCCTCATCAAAACTGCCATATTCACCAAGGTAAGCAGAGACATAGGATCCATTGTTTTGAGCCGCTATTTTAGCTATTTCCGCTAACGCTCCAAGGTCTTTGATGCCGTACTTTCGAATATGTGGGGATAAACCTTTTCCATCGCGCTTCGCGGCTATTTTAGCTATTTCCACCAGGTCTGTTTGCGCGAGGGCACCAAAATTGAGTATAAACTCAGATGCTTTGGCAGTTTGCACAGCTATTTTAGCGATAGCCACCAAGTCCGCTTGCGCCTCAATTTTATATTCGCGAATGTGCTGTGCGGTCCCCATACCCTTATTTTGCGCGGCTAACTTAGCGATGGCCACACGTGCGGCTACGTCTTTAATTCCATATCGCCCAATATACAAAGAAGTTCCCCGCCCATCCCTTTGAGCAGCCAATTTAGCTATTTCCACCAGATCGGTCTGATCTTTAATGCCATAATTGGCAATACAACAACTAGTTCCCTCCGCGTGGCTTTGAGCAGCCACTTTGGCAATGGCCACTAAGTCTGCCTGCGCCGTTATGCCATAATTGCCTATATGCTCTGAAGTTCTATAGCCATCTCTGCCTGCAGCTGCTTTGGCAATAGCCACCAAGTCTGCCTGCGCAGTTATGCCGTATTGGCCAATATACACTGACGTAGCCCGTGCATTTGCTTGCGCGCCCAACTTAGCGATGGCCACCAAGGTGGCTTGGTCTTTAATTCCAAATTTTTTGATATCTCGCGAAACCTCTCCTATGCCTCTCTGTGCAGCCATCTTTAATATTTCCACCAGTGCAGGCTGAGGAAGAACGCCATATTGATCTATATGCCTATAAGCCACTAAGATGTTTTGCTTGGCAGCTATCTGCGCTATCGCGCCTAAAGCCAGCTGACTTTTGATGCCATAGTTGCGAATATATTCGGAAGTTCCTGCACTATCTTGTTTGGCAGCTAATTTAGCAATAGCCACCAACACCGCTTGGCTTTTGATGTCATAATTGATAATATACCTAGAAGTATCTTTTCCTGACTTCTCAGCGCTTAGTTGGGCAATCTCCACTCGACTTGCCTCATCGGCAAACCCATAATTGGCTATATAGAAACTGGTAGATTTAGGATTTTTTTTGACTGCCAACTTGGCAACTTCCAATAGAGCATCTTTATCAGTGATGTCATAAAGGGCAATATTTTCAGAAATGTCCTCTCTATTTATATTTGAAGCTACGCGCAAAGCTACTCCAAGGCGCTCTTTCTCTGAAAGATGCTCGCGAAACTGCCTCCAAAAACTCCCCTCTTCCTTTCTTCTAGATAAAATCCCTTCCAACAAATCTGGGCGAGAGCGTGCTAAAAATTGCATAGCTGTTAACCCATCTTTGAATTCCCATTTCTCACTTCCTTCATCACCTGTCAATAAGTTTTCTAAAACAGACAAATTGTTCCCTTCGCATTGCAATGCCACGTTAGTTCTCCACCTTTCCAAGGCTTCTTTAGAGAGGGAATTTTGCCCCATGCGCGAAATCAAAAGCTCTGTATCTATCGGTTCTTCTTTATTTCCCGAAGGACCGATAGCCCCACGCGATATCTGACCATGCGTAACGCTCTTTTCACCCAAGGTAAATGACGGATTTAAAGCTGGGGAATGAGATTCTGGCATTAACGGATGCATACTTTCCTCCTTTCTAAGCTTCATTAAGCTTCGCTTAATTCTTGTGACCCTGTGAAATTTCCAGGCGAAAGCGCACGCATGCATATAATAAACACATTAACTCATAATTAAATTATGACTAATACAAATAATTAAAATCAAATAAATCACATACGGTAAAATCAAACTAAACAAATGTGATTTGCATGTTTATTAGGCAGTAATTCAAGAGCGAGGCCTCTGCGATATGTAGCATGATACAGCATTAGCCCTATTCTTCATCTCGAATGAGACATTTACAAAAGGGCTAGGGTGTTGATTTTGTGGGGTTTTTGAAATAATAAAATCACTCGGATTTGAGCTAGTCTGGCTCAAATTTTGGGTTTTAAATAAGCCTTTAAAAGGCAAACTTGTAACTGCTTTTAGGCGCACTTTAAAAGAGGATTGTAGCATAAGAAACCATATAGAGCCCAGCGGGCGACTGAAAACTATACGAGCGTGTATCTAATTTATTCACATTTTTTATGCTTTCAGTCGCCCTACAGGGCTCTGAATATCTCCTTGGCATACCCACAGTTCATTTGCCCCTCGTGCCTCAGGGCTACATTCACTGTGGGCTTCGTTCAGTCGCTCGAGGCGAGCTCTAGGAGAGATAATAACCAAATTTGATTACTTTTTAACCATGCTTAGATTTGTGTGATTTTTTTACAGGTAAAATACTACAAAATCAACACCCCAGCCCTGGGCTCCCCCCCCATTCCGGGGGTGAATGCAAAAGATATGGGTAATGCTAAGGGCTTCGCCCTAGGTTGGACAGGGGGGCGAAATTTCGGCAACCGCGACCGTTTCTCCTATCCTCTCCTCATCCTTCCCATCTTTTTTTATCCTCTCCATCCTGTTAAAAATTTACAGAAGAGATAACTAC
>PLSG01000100.1 GCA_003164155.1 Parachlamydiaceae bacterium
GAGGGGCGACATCTATCTAACGAACTGACCAATTAGCCTCGAGTATGTGAAGAGCTTTAGCCTGAAGTTCCTCTATGGACAACGTCGCATCCAATAGGTGGATGCGCTGCGGTTCTTGTTGTGCCAGGCTGAGAAAGCCCTGACGCACAAGGCTATGGAAAGCCAGCTTTTCACGCTCCATGCGGTCAGGCTGTCCGGCTTGGGCATCCCCTTTACTTCTTTCTAAGGCACGCTTGAGTCCAGCTTCTGGATCGATATCCAAGTAAAAAGTGAGCGCAGGCACTATATTTTCGCAGGTGAGCGCACACAGCTGTTTTACCAGTTCGAGCTGCTGTCCCCTGGCAAAGGCCTGGTAAGCGATGGTGGAATCGTTGAAACGGTCGCACAAGACCACGCTGCCGGCCGCAAGCGCCGGCTGGATGAGCTCCTCGATGTGCTGGGCACGCGCCGCCAAGAAGAGCAATAGTTCGGCTTTCTGACCGATGCGGCAATCAAAATCGTGATTGAGCAGCCACTGGCGGATGAGTTCCCCCAGCTTGGAGCCTCCCGGCTCCCTGGTCATGACGGTTTTACCCCCCCTTTCGACCAACACCTTGTGCAAGCCTTTGAGCAAGGTAGTTTTGCCGGCGCCATCGCCCCCCTCAATAGAGACGAAGAAGCCCGCTTTTGGTAGTTTTTGTGCCATTATGATGCACTTGGGTCGTCGTCGCGAGAGGCCTCGTCATCTGACTCCTCTTCCAAATCGAGCTCCTCCTCTTCAAAATCGGCATCCGTCTCATCTATATCCGCCTCGTCTAGGTCGCCCAGATCAGCTACACTCCCTTCGGGAATGACATGCGGAAGGCCATTTAACACTGCTTCTACAGCAGCTTCTGGCTCGCCCGGGACAGCCTCGGCACATTCCACCTTTTGAATAGCTATCAGCTTATCTCCTTCGCGCAGATTGACCAATTTAACCCCTTGAGTATTGCGTCCAAGGACCCTCAAGTCCCGCATGCTAATGCGCACCGTCTGACCGGTAGCCGACATCATCACCATGCCATCATTTTCGGAGACAGACAGAGCGCCGATCACATGGCCATTGCGCTCGTTGATGATGATCGCCCGCACGCCCACGCCGCCACGGTTAGTTTGGCGGAACTGATCTACCGAAGAGCGCTTGCCAAAGCCGTTCTCGCACACCACTAAAATGGTCTCATTTCCCTTTACGACTTCGCAGCCCACCACAAAATCCTTCTCATCGCGCAGGGAAACGCCCCTCACGCCTCTTGTCTGCCGCCCCATGCTGCGCGCTTTTACTTGATCGAAGCGCACAGCCATGCCCATATAAGTGAATAACATCACCTGTTCGTTGTCGCGGCATAGGCGCGCGGCGATAACCTCGTCGTTTTCGTCGATGCTGATTGCCCAGATCCCCTTGCGGCGCGGATTGCTGAATTCGCTGAGTTCGCTCTTCTTCACCACCCCTTTGCGCGTGGCCATGAGGATGCAAGCTTGATCTTGGAAAGACTGCACGCGTAAGATCGTGGCAATTTTTTCATCAGGTCGGATATCTTCCAGCAAGTTAACCAACGGTTTCCCCTTGGATTTGCGGCTGGCTTCTGGGATCTGCCACACTTTGAGCCAGTAACAGCGACCCAAATTGGTGAAGATCAGCAGATGGTCGTGTGTGGAAGCCACATACAACCCCTTGATGGCATCCTCTTCGCGCTTGAGCTGCATTCCCGCAACTCCCTGACCGCCCCTGCGCTGCTCCCTGAAAGCATCAATAGGCATGCGCTTGATATAATCGTCTTCTGAAATGGTGATGATCATCTGCTCGTTGGCGATGAGATCCTCCATATTCATATCCCCTTCGGCCGCGATGATCGCCGTCTTGCGGGTCCCCTTATAGTCCTTCTGAATGTCAAGCAGCTCTTCCTTGATGATTTCGCGCACCATCGCCTCGCTAGCCAGCACGGCGCGGAAATAGTCGATTTTCTTGATGAGCTCTTGGAATTCATGATTGATTTTATCTCTTTCCAAGCCAGTCAGTTGATACAAACGCAGGTCTAAGATAGAGTGCGCTTGGCGGTCGGAAAACTGGTACTCGCGAATCAATTCCGCTTTGGCTTCCTCGCGATTATTGCTGCCGCGGATGAGTCGCACAATGTCATCTAGATGATCAATAGCTTTAAGATAGCCTTCCAGAATATGCGCCCGGGCTTCGGCTTTAGCCAGTTCAAAGCGAGTGCGCCGGCGCACTACTTCGATGCGGTGCTCGATCCAAGCCACGATCATCTGCTTGACATTCATCGTGCGCGGCATGCCCTTATCCAGAGCCAGCATATTGCAGCCAAAAGTCACTTGCAAGTCGGTAAATTTATATAGCTGATTGATGATCACGTCGGGAAGTTCGCCCCGTTTGAGGTCCAGTACAATGCGCACCTGGCAATCAAAATCCGAATCATCGCGCAAGTCGGCGATGCCCGTCATAGACTTATTATTGATCAGTTCCGCAATCCGCTCGATCAGATGGGCTTTATTGACCCCATAGGGCAGCTCATCGATGATCAGGCGCTGTTTGTCCGGATTGTCCTTAGCATCTTCGATGCGGATGACACCGCGCAGCAAAACTTTACCCCTGCCGGTATGGAAAGCCTCTTTGATGCCGCGGTAGCCACAGATAATCCCCCCTGTGGGAAAATCGGGACCTGGCATCACCTGCATGATCTCATCTACCGTAGTAGCGCTGTTATCCAAAAGCAAAAGCGTAGCTGAGATGAGCTCATTGAGGTTATGCGGCGGGATGTTAGTCGCCATGCCCACAGCGATACCAGAAGAGCCATTGCACAAAAGATTAGGAAATTTAGCTGGGAAAACGGTAGGTTCTTTCTTGGTTTCGTCGTAGTTGGCCACCATATCGACGGTGTCCTTATCCAAGTCTTCCATCAGCTGCATAGAGGCTGAAGTCAAACGCGCTTCGGTATAGCGCATAGCCGCCGCCTGGTCGCCGTCCACAGATCCGAAGTTACCTTGGCCATCGATCAAGCGATAGCGCATCACCCAGCTTTGAGCCATGCGCACAAGCGTAGGATAAATCACCGATTCGCCATGCGGATGGTAGTCCCCGGAAGTATCACCGGCAATTTTGGCGCATTTACGATGCTTGCCGCCAGGACTCAGATTGAGCTGCTTCATAGCGTATAGGATGCGGCGTTGCGATGGCTTAAGCCCGTCTCGAACATCCGGCAGTGCACGCGATATGATGACAGACATCGAATAGCGCATGTAGCTTTCTTTCATTTCATCGTCGATATTTTTGGGTATCACGATCTCATTTTCTGTATACGACATAATCACTCTTCCGGATTCAGGGGTTTAGCAACTTGGGTTAGATATCCAGATTCTTTACCGACAGGGCATACTGCTCGATAAACGCCCGCCGCGGCGGCACATCTTCGCCCATCAACATTGAAAACATATGGTCCGCCGCGAAGGCATCAGGCAAGGTCACCTGCAACAAAGTGCGTTTAGACGGATCCATCGTGGTTTCTCTCAGCTGATCGGCGTTCATCTCTCCCAAGCCCTTATAGCGTTGGATTTCAATGCCCTTTCTTCCATTGACTTTGACAAAATCCATGGCCTCCTGCAGAGTATAGCAAGGCGTAATTTTCTCTCCGTCTTCGATGATATCCAGCAATTTGCCATCGGCAATAGGATAGTTGGAAAGCGCCATTCCAAAAGATTGCAGCCTTTCGATCAGCCTTTGGAGGGCATCCTCTTCNNGCCGGAATGGAGTTCAGCGTCTCTTGATGCTGCGCGCGCTGCGCCGTCTCATCGGTGGCTCTAAAGGAGACAAACTCATCTTCAGAGTAAGCAAACTTCGTTTCATTCAGCATGTTGATCAAGAAGCGCGGGTATTTGCCCTCGGCATTCTTGCTATTCAAGAAATCTCTAAAGGAAATCCCTTTGCGTTCAATGCGAATGATATAGGTCTCCACTTCCAATATAGTGGTCATCAGCACTTTCAGCTGGTCGTCCGTCAGGGCTGCGGGATGGGCCGCCAGGTGAATTTTCAAGTCGCTCATGCCCAAATCGAGCAGATAATCGTCCATCTCCTTTTCAGAGTGGATATAGCGACTGGTTTTCTTGCGCGTCACGCGATAGAGCGGCGGCTGGGCAATATATATGAAATTATTTTCGATCAAGGCCGGCATATGGCGGTAGAAGAAGGTCAGCAGCAAGGTACGGATGTGCGAACCATCGACGTCGGCGTCGGTCATGATGATGATTTTATGGTAGCGCAGTTTTTCCAGATGAAAGCCATCGATCCCGATGCCGCAGCCCAGCGCCGAGACCATGTTGCCCACTTCCTGGTTTTGTAAGATTTTTTCCAGACGGGCTTTTTCCACGTTTAGGATTTTACCGCGAATAGGCAAGATAGCTTGGAATCGGCGATCGCGCCCCATTTTGGCAGAGCCACCGGCAGAATCTCCCTCGACGATATAGATTTCGCATAGCGCCGGATCTTTTTCTTGACAGTCGGTGAGTTTGCCGGGCAAGCGCGAGCTGTCCAAAGCCGATTTGCGCAAGGTCAGTTCGCGCGCCTTGCGCGCAGCTTCACGCGCTTGAGCCGCTAAGATAGCCTTGTCGGCAATCGTCTTGGCAATGGCCGGATGCTCATTTAAATAGATAGTCAGCTCTTCACCCACGATCTGCTGCACCACGCTGCCCACATCGCTATTGCCCAAACGCTGCTTGGTTTGCCCTTCAAATTGCGGATTGGCGACTTTAACCGAAATAACCGCGGTCAAACCCTCGCGCATATCCTCTCCGCTCAACGCAATCTTATCGCTGCGCAGCAGATTGTTATTCTTGATATACGTATTTAAGACCCGTGTCAAAGCGGTAGAGAAACCCGTCAAGTGAGTGCCCCCTTGACGCGTGGGAATATTGTTGACATAGGAGAAGATCGTTTCGGAGTAGCCGTCATTCCACTGAAGAGCCACCTCAAATTCGATTTGTGCATCGTCGCCCTGCTTAGAGCCATAAAAATACACCGGTGGATTGAAAAGAGGGGCTTTATTTTCGTTCAGATAAGAAACAAAAGAGACTAAGCCGCCAGTGTAGTTAAAACGCACATCTTCTTTTTCAAGGCTACGCTCATCGCGGAAAAAGATATTGATTCCCTTGTTGAGGAAAGCCAGCTCGCGCAGGCGTTTGGCTAAGATATCGTAATCGTATTCAGTAACCTTCATGATGGTGTCATCGGCCCAGAAGGTTATTTTAGTGCCTTGCTTGACAGAAGGGCCTAATTCGACCAGTGCTCCTTGGGGAATTCCCTTGGCAAATTCCATGCGGTACGCCTGACTGTGACTAAAANNCATGCAATCCCCCGGAAACTTTATAGGTATCTTTGTCGAACTTTCCACCGGCATGCAAGATGGTCATGACCACTTCTAAAGCAGACACATCGCGCCCTTGCTTGGCAGACTCCTTGACATGCCTATCCACGGGGATGCCGCGTCCATTGTCTTCGACGGTCACTGAATGGTCTTTGTGCAAGATCACTACAATCTCTGTACAATATCCCGCCATAGCCTCATCGATGCAGTTGTCGACCACTTCATACACGAGGTGGTGCAACCCATTTGAACTGGTGTCGCCTATGTACATGCCAGGGCGTTCGCGCACGGCTTGCAACCCTTCAAGTACAGTGATGGAACTGGCATCGTATTCTTTAGCCATAAATAGGGGATCCTCTGAGGTTTATACGTTTATCCAATACGGAAAAAGATAGTTCGAATGGTATTAGCCGGGAATTTCTTCCGCAAATTTGCCAAAAGGCGCGCTTTTTCGTGCTGATTCAGCAGACTATGCAAAGTGGAGTTTTTCACCTTTACCACCAGCACACCATCGACGAAGGAGATCGCCTGAGTCATACTGGCGAGTTGCTGTCCGATTATTTCGGGCCAAGCGGCGATAACTAAATCAGGGCGTTCGTTGTGCGTGATGCGCAAACTGTCCAAAATATGCGGAAGCAGTTCCCCAATCCTATGCGTAGTCGTAGCTGTGCCGTCGTAATTGCGCGGATTCTTTCGCTCTTTTTTGTTCACGTTGATTTTCCTAGGAATTTGAAAGCATAGGGGAGATATAACTTAACTGGTCAGATCCCTCCGGAGGAACCGAGGAAGAGCTGACTTGCCATTGCTAGACGACGAACGCGAGCCAACAAGCTTTGGCACTTTACGGATTAAGAAAGTTAGCTTTTATACTACACTTTGTCAGCTCCCCCACTGTTCCTCCGGGGGGATCTGACCAGTTACCAACGTCTAGTAAGCTATACCTTTTTTACGTAAAGGTTATCTTGGCGCTGCCCTATTCTAAACCAAGCCGAAATATACCATATTTGCGGATGGCGAGCAAGGTTTTTTGCACCTTTAACCAGGGGCGTTGTACCCCGAGAGAACAATTTAAAAGCAAAGGCAAAAAGAAATAAGGAGTCTTGGTCTAAACGAATTAATTGATAAATACGCCAAGTCTCTGTGGCATTGATGGTAATTGATCAGATCCCAGGGAAGAACAGAGGGAGATATAGGAGTAGAAGGCATAAGCCCCTCCTAAGATTATCATATCGCACAAAAATATTCTTTAATGTTATCCCATTTAATTTTAATAAATGGATCTGCTGATAACTCCAAAGTATTCACGCGTTGATCAAGCAGTTCAAACATATGTAGTGCTTCTTGGGAATTATTATTGAGAATCAAGCATTCGATACTTTGAATATAAGAGAGCAAATAGTCTGGCTCTATTTGGATCGCATGGGTGTAGGAGATGAGAGCCTGTGCATAGGCTTTTATATTTTGTTCGCATCTCCCCTTCATCAACCAAGCTGAAATGGCTGGCCTAAACTGGANNGCATCTCCCCTTCATCAACCAAGCTTCAGCATTTTTAGATTCAACAAAGGTTATGAAGTTAAAATATAAAAGCGCTTTTTCATCTTCTTTGTTTTTAAATACGCCCATTCCCTCTTCGAATATATTTTTTAGGATGTTTAAGGAAATCTCGCGAGCGTTACATAGATTACAAAGTTTATTCATTAAATGAATGTCTGGTAGCTGATCTGGCTCCAACTTTTCTGATAGAGATTCTTGAAGCTGTGTGTACAGATTTGGATTATCGTTCCTAAGAGTTNNCGTAAAACAAACGACAACTTTCACTTTGCGACTTAATTTGCTTTGGTACCTCATCGCAGAAAACATTTAAAGCTTGCTCACGCACTTCTTCAAAGCTAATTTTGGCGCCTAGATTATTGCTCTTCAACTTAATTATGCTATCATGCGCAGTTTGCTCTATAATGTCATTGACATCGGAATACAGCATTCTCTTCTTTTCAGTGAGCACGGATTGTTTACTCATAGCCACCCCCTGATGACACAATGAAAACACACAATAGCTTGATACGCAAGCAACCTATTAAACACCTTAACAACACCTACAACGCAACCATCTGCCATCCTACAACTTTTACTTTAACATGTAAATCGGTTTTCCTTTTTTCATGTAAACATTTTTTTAAGCCTTTCCTAATTAATCGCTCAGCTTGGTATCGTATTTAAGTCCTTCCGCGCGAATGATATGTGATTCTCCATCTTTAATCTCGATAACTAAAACACTGAGATTGGGTAACTTAAATCTATGGTACTCTATGTCGCATCCCTGATGAATAGC
>PLSG01000380.1 GCA_003164155.1 Parachlamydiaceae bacterium
TGGTTCGGAGTTTGATCCTTTAATAGCTGAATTCAACAAGTTGGGCGATGGCAGCTTCCATTTTCTCAAGCATTACCGGCCCGTCGCAGGATGCACACTCGATCAGCTTTTACAGAGCCTTTGTGAATTGATTAACACTGTGCCCGATAACAAAGTGGGGTTGCTTACATATTCTTGGGGAGCTTACTTAGCCCTGGCATATCTGGCGCGTTTTCCCGATAAAGTTTCAGGGATCGTTTTGGTCAACCCCTTTGTGGTGGATAATAGGCCCTTCGGTGTAGTTATACGGACTTTTTCGGCCATGCCTTTGATCAATAAAGCTTTTCTTAGGCTTGCCAGTTATGCCGCGCGCGATCAATTCATTGAAAATATCTACTATCCTGAAGTCCCAACCGAAGAGAAAAAGCAGACGCTTGTGACTTTTCTTTCTTATTCCAAAGTGTGGCAAGGCTTTATTGCATATAAAGCCATGATGACGCGCGATCCCATACCTCCAAGCATTCGGTTTGTCCCTGTGCCGATCAAGGCACTGATTGGCGAAAATGACCGCCTGGCGTCTGCCTTTGAACAGCTGCCCTTTCTAAAAAGCATGACCCATTGCGAGACAGAAATAGTTCCCAACGTGGGCCATGCCCTATTGCTCACCAGATATGCCTGGCTGGCGGAACAGGTATATCGCTTTTTTGGGGGAAAAGACTACCACCCTAGCGATCAGTCGCCCCAGATCGGCTATCATCCCGATGAGACGCCGCTAAATAACGCGCTCACCTATCTCGAAAAGCATTTGGCCAAGTTTCCCGATCGCCTCGCTTTGAGTTGGGTGGATCCTCAGGCACGAGAAGCGTGGAGTGGTGATTGTGCTCTAAAGCTGCCCCATAGCTCAATTACCTATCGCGAATTCGACGGGTTGATATCTAGGACCGCCAAGGGATTGCGCAATTTAGGGATCTGCCGAGGGGAGCGCGTGATCATTTTTCTGCCCATGGGAGTGGGCATGTATGCAGCTTTGTTTGCCGTGCAAAAAATAGGGGCTATTGCTGTATGTCCCGATGCTTGGGCAGACGCCGGCTATCTGGGGGCCAGTGCCGCAATTGCACATCCCCAAGCTATGATCAGCTACCAAGCGGCCTTTGACCTGGTAGGCAACTTGCCGGAATTTGCCTCCTTGAAATTCCGCATTCTGGCAGGGGCTAGTTCACGCGCATCCTATAGCGCTACCTTAGAAGAGCTCATGCAGACAGATGGGGGAGCGGATGTCGCTCCGGTGGCTTCTGAAGGCACAGCATTGATCACCTTTACTGCTGCACATTCTGGGAAGCTCTCAGGGGTGAATCGCACCCATCGGTTTTTGTCGGCTCAGTATCTCGTTTTGGATAAAGTTCTCCCGTATATGGACGATGATAAAGACTTGCCGGCCTTTCCCCTCTTTTCCCTTTATAACTTAGCTAGAGGGAGCACTACGGTGCTACCGGCTTTAGACCCTTCAAAGCCCTCCGATAAAGATGTGGCTGTGTTAGCTTGTCAAATTTTGCATGCCGGGATTACCTGCGCGACTTTATCGCCATCCATGTTAAATAATCTTAGGGCCTTTTGTCTCAAAAGCAACCTCATTTTGACCAGTTTGCGGCGCATTGTCACCGCGGGGTCTCCCTTCGGCCGAGATAACGCCGAGGACTTTTCACGCATAGCTCCACATGCCGAGATCTGGATCTACTACGGATCCGCAGAAGTGGAACCCATAGCGTACATCGAAGCTAAAGAGCTGCTGGCGGCAGAACAGAATTCCGAGCGGGAAATCGCCCCAGAGGGGGTCAACGTGGGGCATATCTATCCAGGCCTCGCCTATAAGTTCATTCGCATTTCCAAAGACCCTATTGATGCCAGGCAGCTGGGCCTAGCGCATTTTGAGATGCCCAAAGGGCAAGTGGGCGAGTTTATCGTTTCCGGAGAACATGTGTGCGGTGATTATGGATGCAGCGATGAAGCCTTTTGGCTGGGCAATATCATCGATGCCGACGGAAGGATCTGGCATCGCACGGGCGATCTAGCTTATGAGGATACCAACCATTGCTTGCGGATAGTTGGCAGCATCCACGATGCCATCAACCGCGACAATGATAGCCGAGGTGCAAGATGAGTTGGCGGCTTAATCCTTGGGTCGTTTTCATCAGGGAAAGGTTTTCTCCTTTGGCTTATCTTTCGATGACTCTATTATTTGCCATTGCCAATTGTGCTTTTGCCGTCCATATCCACCAGGTACAGGTGGTTCAGGCAGGAGTTCAAGTGGGGATTTGGACGGAACAGAAGGTCAGCGGCGAAGTTCTCTTTTTAGCCTTTTTTCTGGCGCTTTCCTTTTTCTTTAGGTTGCGGCTCTTCGACGAGCTCAGAGATTACGACATAGACCTGAAAGTAAACACCTCTCGGCCCCTGGTCCGCGGCTTACTGTCGATACGACAGATGAAACGCATGGCCTTTGGCCTGATTGTATGCGAGCTTTTGATGGCTGGTTCTCAGGGGATCTATCCACTGCTCGTGCACGCCGTTGCCGTGGGCTTTAGCTGTTTGATGTATAAAGATTTTTTTATTGGCACATGGCTGCGCCCTCATTTTGTCATCAATGCCGTTTCTCACACGTTGGTATCGGCATTTCTCGGTTTTTCCTTGGGCTCTTTGGCTACTGAAGCTTGGATTTTAGATTTTCCCCCCGCGTACTTTTTGATGGGGCTGATCAACTGGGCTTTGTTCAATCTATTCGAATTTGCGCGCAAAACCTATGCCTCGTCCGAAGAGCGCGTGCATGTGCAAAGCTACTCCTCTATTTTTGGCCTGTGGGGTGCTATTTGGCTAAGCTTAAGTCAGGCTGTATTGGCGTGTGTGCTAGCTCAAGTATTGCTCAAAGGATCGCCCATCCTTTGGATTATAGCTGTGGGCTTGCTGGGCATGGCTGGCTTTTACTTGGGTAATTCCAATCTTCCGCGCAGGGCTCAAATATTTAGGGGACTGGGCAGCTTCTTCATTTTCTATTTCTTTTTGGTCTTCGCCTTGAAGCTGTAGTAACCTCACTTGCATAGTCTATGCCACCTAAATCCGGAGGAACCGGATTAAGAGGACTAGCAACTTGGGTTAATACTACTCCCCTACTCTTGCTTGAGTTCAGGAGGAATGGAAGGAATGGATTTCATGACCATCTCGAGGGCATCGAACTCACTTAAGACCCTATCTAGGTCGCGCATAATCACAGGTGTATCCTGATGGGCGGCGAATTTTTCAGTTTTTAGCATCGCTTGGATAGTCAGAAAAGGCTGTCGCAAAATCATTAAGCCCATGGATTTGTCAGCTTTAAAGGTGCGCTTGGCAATTTTTTCTAACTGGGCGATGATGCTCAAAAACGGCGTTTGGATGTCCATGTAAGTGATATTCACTTCGGTGGCTAAAGTCTTGGCTACTTCTACTAAAGTGCAAGTGGCTTGGAAGGGAGTGTCCACAAAGCCTTTTTCTTGCGCTTTTTGCACGCATTTGCCTAGAAAATGCAGCGGAAAGGCCGTTAAGGAGAGGTCGAATTTAGCTCCGGCAATAGCCATTTTTCCCAAGATAGTGGCGATGCGCGTGGTAAGGGACTCACACGCATATTCAACCGCCTTTTCGTTGATCAGCTCTAACCTCTGGAACATATAAAAAAGCACGTAATTGATTTCTTCAGCCACCTCCTCCTTTCTCCCTTCATGCGAGGTGACGGCCGTATGCCCCAAGCTTTTAAGGCAGTTCAAAAAGTGTTGCTCGATGATCGCCACTTGGTCGATGGCGTTGGCACTCAGTTGTACTTGAGCGCGCGCAAGCGAGTGGAGCGCAAGTTCAGTAAGCGCATCGATCCATTGACACAGATCCAGATCATGATCCCGTCTCACGCATTTTTTAGCTTCCGCGGTAAACATAGAAGTGAGCGACATCGGATTTAAAAAGCGCAGGCTAGACTTGAAGAAAGTGCGCAAAAGATCTATATAAACTCCAGTTAAGCAAATCCAGATAGCTACAGCTATTCTAAAGGCCGCCGCATCTTCTGAGAGACCAACTCCTGCCATGACAAGGGTAATCAGCGAATATAATAACATGCCCAGAGCAACTAGGCGCTGTTTAGAATTCTTGCAATATAGATCCATGATGCGCGAAGAGAGCTTTTCCATCCTTTGCAAAGGATAAAGGAAGAGCACATGCACCAAAGCTGTAATAAAAAGGGTCACGACCCCCACGGGAATTAGCAAAAGATTAAAGAGGGGCATTTGGAGGACTAGCTGAAGTGGATAGGGACTTAAATAAAAAGCCGAGGCCAGAGCTAGAGAAACGAGTATACCTATCATAAACAAAATCTCCTGATTAGTAAAATGTTAAACTAGATCGCAAGCCTCAGCTGGCATCCAATGCGGATCCTTGCCTTCCCATTTTATATTGCAGCCTATGGGATTGGTCAACGGTTTTGAAATTTTCTTGCCCTGAGTGTACTCCTCCAGGGCTATTTCCAAATCGTTTACGGTCATTTTGTTCGTATTGCGCGGAGAATCGACACCTCTTCCGCAATAGATCAGTTTGCGCTCTGCGTCGAAGACATAAAAATGAGGCGTTTTCAAGGCGCCGTATTTTAAGGCGACGGTTTGTTTTTCATCGTGGAGGTACACCCATGGAAAGGCAAAGGTTTGCATGCGCACAACCATATGTTCAAAGGAATCTTCGGGATAGGTGGCCTTGCTATTGGAATTGATTCCCACAAATACGACACCGTCTTTTTTAAAGCGATTGGCGGTTTGGCGGGTGATTTCGTCTGAGCCGGTGACATAGGGGCAGTGGTTGCATGTAAAAAAAAGCACCAAGGCTTTGGCATCCTTGAAATCGTGAAGCGTATAGCTTTTTCCGCTAGTGCTTTTGAGTTTAAAATCGATGGCTGGCGAGCCCAAGGAAAGAGTAAATGGCATAGGGTTTTCTCCTCTTGAATAAAGTTTTAGTTAAACCAATAGCCATCTTGAACCAAGCCTAATTTTTACACTACCTTTTCCTGCATAATAACACAAGTTGTTCGGAACGTGCGATTGCTCTGCCAGCTTGGATTATTTCTTGACGCGGCAATGCCGATTATGGTATCTAAATGCCAAAACTCGATCTAAAAACTTACCAAATGAAAGACAAATGAATAAGCAATTTCAAGCTAAGATAGCTACCTCCATATTAGCTGGAGATTTTGGACAATTGGCCGCAGAAGCTCGCCGCATTGAAGCCTCAGGCGCAGATT
>PLSG01000229.1:0-4442 GCA_003164155.1 Parachlamydiaceae bacterium
AGATATTAAACCAGCTAACATTATCTTCAACGCGAATACCGGCAGAATAGTCTACACCGACTTTGGCATTTCAACATTGCTTTCACGTGAAGTGCAAAGCATGGAAGCCCCTAGTTTATTAGAAGGCACGATTGCCTATATGTCCCCAGAGCAAACAGGGCGGATGAACCGCTTGATCGACTATCGCACGGATATTTACTCCTTAGGCATCGCATTTTACGAGATGAGCACTGGAAAATTGCCCTTTAGAGCAGAGGATCCTCTGGAACTCATCTATATGCACATCACTAAATCCCCTCCTCCGCCTCACCACTTAAACGCGAGCATTCCCCTGCCGCTTTCAAATATCATTATGAAGTGCCTGATGAAGGATCCTGAAAATCGCTATCAGAGCGCCTACGGCATAAAAGGCGATCTAGAAGAGGTTTTCCGTCTGCTCCCACAAGAGGGTAACACCTTTGCTTTTGAAGCCGGGAAAAATGACCTATTCGACCATTTCCACCTTCCGCAGAAGCTGTATGGGCGAGAAGCGGAAATACAGCAGCTCTTGCAGATCTTTGGAAGATGCAGTGCCGGCAGTGCCGAGCTGGTGCTGGTGAAGGGGTACGCGGGAATTGGAAAGACGAGCTTGATCAACGAGTTGATGCGGCCGGTGGTTGAAAAGCGCGGCATATTCATTTCTGGAAAGTTTGAACAGTTTAAAAAAAACATCCCCTTTCATGCGTTTATCCAAGCGTTTCAGTGCATAGTGCAACAGCTGCTGAGCGAGAACGAAGAAAAGCTAAAAAACTGGAAGAGGCAAATTTTGCTAGCCTTAGGCGGCCAAGGGCAAATCATTTGCAATGTGATCCCCGAGCTCACTTTTATCGTTGGAGAGCAGCCCGCCGTGCCCTCTTTAGCCTTTCAGCAAAGCATGGACCGCTTCAACCTCGTTTTCCTCAATTTTGTGCAAGTTTTTCTGGTGGCAGAGCATCCCTTAGTGATCTATTTGGATGATTTGCAATGGGCCGATATGTCATCTATCGCTTTTTTAGAGGTGCTGATGAGCAAAAGCGACCTCAAACATCTGTTGCTTATCGGGGCCTACCGCGACAACGAAGTAGTGGGAAACCATCCCCTGATAGGTGCTTTGGAAAAAATACGCCAGGCTTCGAGGAGCATCGAAAACATTTTCCTCAACCCTTTGAGTATTTCCTCTATCCAAGAACTTATCAAAGATGCCTTGCACAGCCAAGATAGCCAAACGGCCCCCTTAGC
Source organism: Parachlamydiaceae bacterium (assembly GCA_003164155.1). Classification (GTDB taxonomy): domain Bacteria; phylum Chlamydiota; class Chlamydiia; order Chlamydiales; family Parachlamydiaceae; genus BOG-1457. Next base: position 1,258 of record PLSG01000229.1, read on the forward strand.
CACCTTGGTCCACAGCAAAACACAAGGAAACCCCTTCTTTGTAGCGCAGTATCTCAACATGTTTTATCACAAAGGATATTTAAACTTTGACCCCCACCAACGCCTATGGACGATAAATATTGAGGCCATTCGGGCCTTAAAAGTCACTGAAAACGTGGCTGAGTTTATGAGCAACCAGTTAAGTGAACTCCCCTTTCATACAACCCAGCTGTTGCAAGTGGGATCGGCCATAGGAGGGGAATTTGACTTAAAAACTGTGGCGGATGTTCTGCAGCGCAAAGCAGATCAAACCGAAAAGGATTTATGGCCGGCGCTAAAGGCCCAGCTTATCTTGCCCCATGAAAAAACCAAGTCCATGCCTATAGCGTCCCATAGCAAAGGCAGTGAAAAATACACCACTCAGAAAACTAAATCTCACACTTATGCCTTTCAACACGACAAAATACAGCAAGCCGCTTATGAACTTATCCCTTTAAACCAAAGGCCTCAGCTTCACCTGAATATTGGCTCAGCCATGTTGCGCAACACACCCGAAAATAAACTAAAGGAACAGATTATCCCCATTGTCGACCAGCTAAACCATGGAATGGCGCTGATCAACGCCGATAATGGAAACCAATTGAACGCATCCATTACTCCTCTTTGGCTAGCCCAGCTCAACCTGTGGGCGGGTGAACAAGCCAAAAATGCGGCCGCCTTTCAAGCTGCCATCGAATATTTTTCAAAGGGGATCAAACTGCTACCCGAAGAGGCATGGAAAAGCCAATATCCGCTGTGCTTCAACCTGCACCAAAACCTCATCATCTGCCACCTCACACAGGGAAATCACGCCGAAGCTGAAAAATCCTTTAAATTAACGCTTAAAAATGCCCATGGGATATATGATAAAAACCTTTTGTATATTCAAAGAATTGATTTTTATATGCAGCAGTCTAATGTTCGAGAAGCTTTAAAAGCTGGTCTAGAAGCACTTTTACTATTTCAGATCTATGTACCGCCTAACCCCTCTAGACTGCAACTTTTTTGGGAGAGAACGAAGCTGAAAATGCGCTTAGCCAAGGGCCTTAAAAAACTCGAGAACCTTCCCGATTTAAAAGATCCGAAGGGCATAGCTATCTGTTCTTTATTTTCACCGCTTTTACTCCCCGCCTTTTCTTCTGGACCAGCCATTACCGAATACATAGTTACAAAACATCTCAGCTTAACGCTATCATATGGCATCGGCCCGCATAGCGCGCTAGCTTTTGTATCTTATGCCATTTTTTTAGCCTCTCAAAACGTTCAAGCCTATCAGAAGGCCATAGATCTCTGCCTTCTTTACCAAAAGTTCGAAGATAGAATGGGAGATGCACTGGAGCCAAGAGAGCGCAATAGCGCCCTGACACGTTATCTTCGCTATGTTAAGCCATGGCAAATTCATATCAGAGATTGTGTACCCCTCTTAATACAGGCCGAAAATGCCCTGATGGAATTGGGNNATCAAGCATGGAACTGTGCCCCATAGCTATCTTTGTCTTATGGAAACCTGCTTGTTGCTTCAGGGAAAGAACTTCGATCCACAATTGCAATTTCTCGTAGATGTGGATACTTTAAAGCCTTTAGACCAAGCAAAACAATGGGTGCCCCTCCATTTTTTTAATTATCATGTATGGGGGATGTATGTGCTATTTATGTATGAAAAATACGCAGAAGCTGTAGTTTTTTCAGAAAATCTCGTAGCCTATGAGAATTATTTTTTTTCGGCCTTCACCTGGATAGTTTATTATTTCTATGCCGCACTTGCCCTGGCAGGCAACTATGAAAACAGTGCGGATAAAAAGAAATCCTGGAGCCTTTTAAAAAAACATGCCGCCAGACTTAAAAAATGGGCGGCGGCTTGTCCCGTAAATCACCAGCATAAATATCTCTTGGTGCAAGCTGAAATGGCCCATCTGCAAAACAAGGCCATAGAAGCCGCCGATCTTTATGCCCAAGCCATCAGAGTAGCTAAAGAGCATGCCTTTCCTTCTGACTGCGCCTTGGCATGTGAACTGGCTGCAAAGTTTTTTTTAAAACACAATAGCCAGCTTTGGGCAGTCAGCTATATGCATGAAGCCTTGCAGGGCTATATCGCCTGGGGAGCTACAGGTAAAGTCGAACAGCTCAAGAAGAAGTACAGCCAGCTCTTAGTGCCTTCCTCCATAGTTTCAGAACAACTATTGCCAACCAGCATCTCCACGCGTAGTCAAGCTACAACAGCATCCACCGCATTTGATGTCTCAGCCTTGATGAATACTTTTCAGGCCATCTCAAAAGAAGTTGTGCTCAACAAATTGCTTTCGCAAGTCATGCACATTGTGATGCTCAATGCCGGGGCAGATAAGGCGGCACTCATTTTGGAACAATCAGGTGCGCTATATCTGAAAGCCACCATGCATGCCGACCAAGAGAATGCAACCCTGCCGCATGACTTGCTCATAAACGACACACAAGATGATCTTTGCGTTGCCGCAGTCCACTATGTACAAAGAAGTCAAAAAGAGCTGCTCCTCAATAACGCCTCTGAGGAGGGCTTATGGGCAGCAGACCCTTACTTAAAAGCACATAAAATCTTATCACTGCTTGGCCTGCCGCTGATCCATCAAGGAAAGCTGATCGGCATATTATACCTCGAAAACAGCTCAGCAAAAGGGGCCTTTACCGTGGAAAGAATGCGCATCTTGAATCTGCTCTCTTCCCAGATGGCTATTTCGATTGAAAACGCCCTTTTTTATAATGAATTGGAATCTAAAGTACAAGCGCGCACCAAAGAGCTCAAACAAATGCAGGCCCGGTTGATTGAAAAGGAAAAGATGGCTTTTTTAGGAGCTTTGACCGCCGGCATAGCGCATGAAATCAAGAATCCTCTAAACTTTGTGATTAACTTTTCAGATCTTTCCATAGGTACCTTGGAGGAATGTGAGTCGTGGCTAGATAAACAAAAAAAATATTCCCCGCCCGAAGATAACGCGGACATGGCTAATCTATTAAATACCTTGAAGTCCAATATCTTGCACATTTATGCACAGGGCAAGCGGGCCGATGCCATTGTTTCCCGGATGCTCGAGCACTCACTTTCCACCCAAGACGAGGCCTCTTTAGTGGACATTCATTCACTCATCGAAACCGCTTTAGCTATGGTCTCGCAACAAATGCATGCAAAAGGA
>PLSG01000229.1:4520-5103 GCA_003164155.1 Parachlamydiaceae bacterium
GGGATGGGGATTTCAGCTTCCTCCAGCAAGCACATTTTCACCCCTTTCTTTACCACCAAACAAACCGGCGAAGGCATTGGCCTAGGATTGTCTTTATGCTACAATATCATTATGCAGCAAGGAGGAAGTCTTTCCTTTGAATCTATCGAAGGAGAGTACAGCGAATTCACCATCGAACTTCCATTTAAACTATAAACGGAGAGCAATGGATTCCCAGCCTATTTTTCCGCAAGCTTCTTCCCCAGCTTTTTCCGCCTTTGAAGTGCTATGTCCCTTGTATGAAAAAGGGGATACCACAATCTATCGCGCGATACGCAAAAGCGACCAACTTCCTGTCATTCTCAAAATTTCTAAAGAAATTCCCTCTTCTCCTATTTTACTTGGGCAGTTGAAACGGGAATATGACATCTTGAGTAAAATTGATTCTCCTTTTGTGACTAAGGCTTATGGGGTGACACAAGATAATGTGTTGGCCATGCTTATTCTGGAAGACATAGGAGGTTCACCCTTAACCCTGAGCCAACCCGATAAGTTTGACCTGCAATTTTTCTTTGAGACGAGCATCAAACTCGCCGAGGGTTTG
>PLSG01000220.1 GCA_003164155.1 Parachlamydiaceae bacterium
CCACGCCTCCATTTCCCCATCAGAAGTGTTGCTGAACACAATCTGGACTTTCAGCATATGGGGATTCAGGCAGCCTTTATCATTAAATCCTTTTAGCAGTGAACGGCTGGATTTAAAGTGCTTTTTTATCAGCGCCAGCTTAGGGAAATTCACAGCGCCAAATGGAGGGGCATAGTTATCCACGCGATCATGTATAAGCACTTCTAAGAACTTCTAAGGACTTCTTGGAAGCAGCTAATTCTCTATTGGCGGCATTCAAAGGCATTTTTGTCAGTTTTCGGTGGCTCATGCCATGTGAGGCAATTTCGTACCCCTGCGAGTGCAGCCCCAAGACTTGCTGCGCATCGAGATAGTCAGGTTCACCTATAAGGTCAAAGGTGCATTTCTTGCAGATTATGGACTTAAGCACTTGTGCGACCCCGCACTATTGACCTATGCATGGGTTAAAGACGAGGAAGGCAGGAAGATCCCCTTAGCGATATACAAACAAGAGGTGTTTAAGATCAACAACCTGCACATCGCTTCAAAAAATTTAGATTTATATATTTCTAACAGAAACCATGTGATAAGTCCTCGACTTTTGACTTTGGGTGTCATAAGTAAAAGTTATAATCAAAATCGCAAATTCTAATTTGAATTTCAGTTTAACTTTCTTTACACTAACACATACTAAACATAATAACGTATAAATTATAAGGTTTTATGGCATCCACACATGGTTTTGGTTTTGTTGAAATGCAGATTCCCGGACGTTCTGAAGTATATTTAGATCACCATCCGGTCAATGGGTATCACCCAAAAGATCCAGATAGAAAAATTTACGACATTTTTCGAAAGGCGCTGAACGCAGAGGACATTGGAAAGAGCTTTGTGCGTTCGCAGCCGTCATATAATCATCCCACTTGGGATTGGTCATGGGTGCCTTCGTCACAAAGCTCTCTAGAGAAGATCCAAGCAGATGCATCTCTGCTAGTATCTATTACCGATACACTGAATTTTCAATGCTCTATAGCGCATAGCCGTTACAATTATAAACTCAATATGACCAAGAATGATGGCCGCTGGATAGCAGCAGAAGACTTTTGGCGTGCCAGTCAAGATCCCGCCATAAAACCAAGCCTTGCACCTCTTGTGGGCCAAGCAAAGCATGCCACCGACCGTCCTGAGGCTGATAGCTCTAAGGGTGTGGAGATTTGCAGGATGGAAGAGTTATTAAGGCGATATAAAGTTTCTAAATGTGCGGCCTCCTCTCTTTCCTCCAAAATATGCACACTCCACATTCAGGATTTCACCTTTCACCCCCCGGATGATTCGGAAGATCTCCCCCCGTCTGCAGCTGCCGCGCAGCTCTATGTTCTTCCGCAAAACCTCTCCCCAGATCCCCATGAGGTTTTAGGTTTGCGCTCTTGCGTCACAAATAAAGCTCTCATTTTCAAGCGCTACCGCGAGCTCGCTCTATTGCACCATCCCGATAAAGGAGGAGATGCAGAAAGTTTCAAGCGCTTACATCAGGCGTATGAAGTCCTGGTAAAGGAATTCAGCAACGCCTCTTCCGAGTCATCTTTAGAGAGCGAGCTAAAGCTAATGGATGAACTCGCTGAATTTTATGCGGCGGCCGCTAAGCGATATAAGCGCTTGATCGATCGCCGCGAAAGTTTTTGGGCAAAAGGCTATAAAAGCCTGCTGGACGACGTCGAAAAATTCAGAGCGCGCCTGCAAACCAAGCTAGCACGGGCAGAAAAGGCAAAACCGATCATCCAAGAATTGCTTGTTGACCTGCTTGAAAAAAGCCAACAGTTCACGCTGTGTTGCCAGCTGAAAATGGAGCTAGATACGCGTTTCCATGTAGAAAAAGGGCGCTTTCAAGGAACTCTCCGTGATTTAGAGCCGACGAAACGCCGTTTTGCCGATATGCTGGATGCCTTAAGAAAATATGCAGAGGAATTTGACTTAGATAATCAGCGCAAAACGTGGAAAGGCCGCCACGCTTATTACCGAGAAGCCAACGCCTATTATTTGGACAAATTTGCAGGCATAGGCAGGCTGCTCCTGGAGATCAATGTGGCAGAGAGCAAACGGATGGGTGCCAGTAAAAAGCTATTAGAGCTAAACGAAGCCCATGCGGACTTTGAAGAGCGCATGAGCGTGCACTATACCGTTCCCGGTGAATTTGAAGAGGTTGGTGCGGAAAAAGCGGCAGACGAGCCTTTCGCTAAGGAGAGCTCTCAAGCGGCTTCCCTTCCCCCACCCGATGAATTCGTTCCCCTAGATGCCATGCTATGCCTGCAACGTCCAGCTTGCCGCCCAAAGCGAGGCATTTCGCATAGCCAAATGCTAGAAGCGCTTATCAAAAATGTCCAGGTCAACATCACGGCCGCCACAAAGGCGCTGAATGCGCATAAGTATTTAAGGGGAGAAAGAATAATGATCTTCACGAGCATGTGAATTCCAAGATGCACAGAATATTAAAAGTTTAAAAATAGGTATAAAATGGCCACATCGACGAGCAGTAGCTCTGGTACAAGTTGGGGAATCCCCGCTCTCTATAGGGAATGCGGCATAGAAGGAGAATTGCTAAATGATTTAAAAACCGAGCTACTGGCCAGCCGGCAGGCCGGGATTAATTCATCCTCCAAACCCATGCCGATTAATTCCTTGACGGCTTCCATCGCCGCATTGAAAATAGCTGTGCTCGACAACAATACCGCCGCAGGCGATTTTATCTGCGGCCTGCTTGAAAAACAAAAGTTGCAAAAAATAGAGCAGGCCTCATCCAAAATGCAACTTTCGGCCCTGCACGTGGCGGTCATTTGCCATCGCCCTGCCTTGGTAGAGCGCTTACTGCAAGCCAAAGCCACCCCCAACGCGCAAGATGCCAGAGGGTGGACTCCACTGCATCATGCTGCCTTGGCCAACCACGTGGAGTTGATGGAGCGTTTGCTAAAAGCCGGCGCCGATCAGCGCCTAGAAACAGATACGGGAGGCACCTATGCCCATATCCTGGATTTGACCAAACAGAAAATGACCGATCCCAGAGCCGCTATTCCTTTAATAAAGCTCGATGCAGAGGGAAATGAAACGCCTCTGACCAGCGAAGCATTTCAAAAAATAACAGGCGCAGAATATAGCGAAGAGCTCTTAGTGGAGCGCGAATGCCTGGTACAAGAGTGGACCAAGCGCCCTAGCTTTGATGGCATTTTCTCCTTCGCCGCCGCCTATAGGGAGCCCTACCTGAAATTTCGGGCAAGCCCCCCTGTGCACCTGATAGCAAAGATTGAGAGAGATTCCAGTGGAAATGCCTTATCGCAATCGCCTGGCTGGGGCATATGCTCCACCAAGAGCTTTGAGAAAGGGGAAATCATCGGCGAATATACGGGGATAAAGACAAAAGAAAAAACAGCCTCCTCAGCCTATTCCAGCCTAGGGAATGTCGAGGCAGAACGCTTTGGAAGCAGCGCGACGCGCATCAACGATGGCACCCCAAATGTAATGATTCTATTTTTGCCAGATTGCATGGGGCTCGCGCAGCGCACCATTTACTTAGCCTCGGAGCGCATTTTAAAAGGAGACCAATTTTGCAGCAATTATGGCAATTCCATCAAAAAGCATTCTTATAGCGAGCTTAGAGGTAAAGAGGTGCGCCAGTTTATCAAGACGCACACTATCCGCGAGCTATTGCCCGATTTTATAGAGCTTGGCCGAAGCCATAAGCGCATCAGTTTTGATGGAGCGATCAAAGCAAATATGCTGGCTTATATCTTTCAAACGCCCAGCATAGTTTTCAACATGCTGCTAGATGGATCGATTTCATTCAAATTGGCCCAAGAGATAATAGATGTGGCCCACATGGCGCATATGCTCCCTGGCAGCCCACCTCGCCAAGCAGCCATCAGAAGTCAGATGTGCTCCCAAGTCAATGCCATCATGCAGTTAGAAAAAAAGCTAGCTGTGCTGTCTCTGCCCTTGGCCACACAATACGCGGCTTTTTTTAAGGCATTGCCATCGCGCACAGGTATTTATGAAGTGCTCAACGCTGCCGAACAAACCCATGCTTTGATGACAAATATGTTAATGCAAAACAAGCCGCTCTTTGGCGATTTTTCTAATCCAGATGCCCTGAATAAGCCTTTAGAGCTAGGTTGGAAGACTATCCGCGAGAAAGTTGAAAAGGTCTTTATCGTTTAGCCGCGGCGGCAGTTTTTTTGAAGGTATTGGAGAGGTCTAGTACAATATAAATGTTAAAATTGAGGGTGAAGGCATACTATTCTTCACCCCCGAATGGGCATAGTGTTGTTGCACACATCTTTTTCTTGACA
>PLSG01000459.1 GCA_003164155.1 Parachlamydiaceae bacterium
GGATGCTTTCACCCTCAATTTTAATACTTAGCATCCAGACGATGTTCCCTGTTTTGCTCTATGGCATACATGTATCAAAAAATTAATGAAAGTGCAAACGAAAAGCTATATAAATGAGCTTTAAAGTTCAGTCCAGTCGAAGGCTTGTACATCGCTAAGCTGCGTTGAGCCGGTCAAAACCATCACCAGCCGATCTACGCCAAGGGCCATGCCAGCCCCGGGAGGAAGTCCTTCATCTAATGCCTCGAGATAGCGTTCATCGATGGCAACGCCTGGTTTGCCCACACCCTCTCTTCTGGCAAGCTCTTGCGCAAAGAGCTCTCTCTGCATTCCGGCGTCCCTCAAAAAGGGGAAACCATCGGCTATTTCAATTCCTCCGATAATCAGTTCGCTTCTTTCGGCCACGCTTGGGTCGGTTAAGCTGAGGGGCGCGGAGGAAGTCAGATAAGCTGGCCATTCCTGCAAGAAAGTGGGGGTGTGATTTCCTAAATGGGATTGAAGCATATCCAGTAAATAAGAAATGACTAAATGCTTGTCGTGCTCAAAAGAAGCAGGTAATGAAATTCCGGCAGCTTTAGAAGCGCGGCAGAGGGGCTCTAGTGAGAAATCCTCCAGATCGTGCAATCCAAGGTGGATTTCAAGGGCTCTGCGTACGGTTATGCGCTCCCAATCTGTGCTCAGAAAATCGATTTCATGTCCCTTGAAATGCAGCGTGCTTTGCTTTGGATAGAGTCGGCAAAATGCCAAGCGAATGAAGCGCATAGCGTCGTCTTCTATGGCGTGAAGAGTGTTAAAAGCGCGGGCCCACTCCAGCATGCTGAACTCCGTGCTGTGGTAGCGGCCGCAGTCGTTAGCGCGAAAATTTTTGGTTAAAGTGAAGACTTTTTCAAATCCGCCTACGATTAAGCGTTTGATCTGATACTCTGTCGAAGTCACCAGATAACCTTCACCTGCCTGTATGGAATCGATATGGGTGTCGGGACAAGTGCCTTTGACCAGCAGGGGGGGCTCTACTTCGAGAAAGCCATGCGCGTAGAGATCTTCTCTCAGGGCGCAAATCACCTGCTGTCTCTGCTGGAGGCGCTGCATACGCGAAGCGCCATGTGCAGTCATTGTCCAGCGCGTGCGGTCGCTGAGCTTTAAATCGCTTTCAGTTACTTCATGGGCTTTCATGGATATGCTTTCCTTATGCTGCGCTATATTATGGGTATGCATTTTAGGGCATAGATGGATTTTCAAGATAGGTCAAAAAAACCGCTAGGGACAGAAATAGATGTTACGCTACAGGGGGATTTGCATTTTGAACCGCTTTCTATGTCATTCCTCGGGCGGTGTTCAAAACGCAAAATAANNAAGCCAGACCCCAATGAATGGAGGTGATTTCGTAACGCGTAGCTTGTCAAGAAAAAGATGCCAAAAAGATGTATGCAACACTATGTCCTAAATTTGTTGTAGGGTTTGTGGGCATGTACTCCTGGGTTTGGCAAATAGGTCGCTGGACAAAAAAATAAGAGCGGGGTAAGATTTTCAGGATAGGAAGGATAAAAGAAACAACAAGGGCTCCAAAAGCTCGTATGTAAGGTAGTGAAGCTAATAAATAGGAATAGCGCGATCAAATGAAGCATCTTTTTCTTTCAAATCCGTGTCTTCTCGATCATGGCAGTGCTGAGCACCCTGAAAATGCCAGGCGCTTACAGGCCATATTATCAGCCCTTAAAGAAAGCCCTTATCAGCAGTTTGTCGATTTGTCGGCTAAGCGCTTGGCCACCAGCCATGAACTTGAGCAAGTGCATGCACCCGCCTATGTCTTGCAAGTGCTCGCATTGGCCGGAAAAGTGGCCTGTTTGGATTATGAAACGCTTTTAACTCCCGGATCGGTGAATGCGGCTCTTTTAGCTGCCGGAATAGGTCTTGAATTGGTCGAAAAGACCTTGGACGGGGAAATCCAGAACGGGTTTGCTCTGGTGCGCCCCCCAGGTCATCATGCCCGACCAGTGGCGGGGATGGGCTTTTGCATTTTTGATAATATCGCAGTTGCCGCAAAGAAAGCGCTTTCAATGGGGATAAGGCGCATCTTGATTTTTGACTGGGATGTGCATCATGGGAATGGCACACAAGAAATCTTTTATGGCGATGAGCGCGTTCTTTTTATCGATATCCATCAGGAAAATCTTTTTCCTGCCAACTCTGGACAGTTAACTGAAATTGGAACAGGAGAAGGGCTGGGTTTCACCGTCAATATCCCGCTGCCCCGTTCTTGCCGCGATGCTGACTATCTGTATGCCTTTGACAAACTAGTCCGACCGATGGCGGTGCAATATCGCCCGGAACTGATTTTGGTTTCGGCTGGTTTTGATGCACACGAAAATGATCCTTTGGGGGGGATGTACTTGACGAGCCATGGCTTCGGTCTGCTCGCCGCGCGGGTGAAGTCTTTGGCGCATGAGCTGTGTGGAGGAAAGCTGGTCATGTTTTTAGAAGGGGGATATAATCCGCATGACTTGGCCGTGAATGTCATGGAATGCCTCCACGTGCTGGCGGATGAGACACCCCCTGGCAAAGAAAAAGCTGAAATAGAGCCGGAAGTTCAGCCCTACTCCCAAGG
>PLSG01000529.1:0-176 GCA_003164155.1 Parachlamydiaceae bacterium
GGCTTCGGAGGCCGACGCTCTATCCGTTGAGCTACGGATGCACAGAATAAAACTATGGCAGTATGATGCACCTTTGACCTATGATTCGTCAATAGGAATCTAGTACACCATGTCAGTTAAATAGTCTGGCCTAGCCGCGCCAAAGCCCCGAGGTAGCACGATCGCAAATGGGTCAA
>PLSG01000529.1:195-5502 GCA_003164155.1 Parachlamydiaceae bacterium
GTCCCTTATGTCCTTTTTGTCCCTTAGTCCTGATGTACTTGCAGAAAAACGGCAGAGGCCTACCTATGCGCAGCTGTATGCGGGTGCTGCAATTCCAAAGCGCCAATTTGGTTTAGCAAAGACCATTTATCCCATATTTGGTGAACGTCGCAAATTTTTTCATTCTTAAATGTATAGATGCTAATGCCAGGGATCTTAAATGATTTTCCCGTGGCTGGATGCCCTTGAAATTCCCCTTTTTGTGTACCCGTGCAAGTCCAACTCACTACAATGCGGTTGTCTTCCGTGGCCACAATATCATCAATTTTGGTCATTTTATTGGGAAATGCACTTTTATAGAGCATTTCTTTTTCCTTGTGAGCCGCTAAGCTTGATTTATTGGAGGACAAGGCAGGGTCATTTAACTTAGCTNNCATCACTGGTGAAAATCTGATCAATCAAAGCCAGATTACCTTTATTATAAAGATCTTCGTAAAGCTTGCGAATTAAGGCTATATGAGATTGATTGTCTATCATAATGAACCCCTTGTAAAGATTTTTTTTATCTCGAACACTTGAGCACAAAACCTAAAAACACACCACCTTTTTAGTGCCGCACAAATTTATTAAAAATGTAATACACCACCATCTAAGTCAATATATGCTACAACTTATATTTTATGTCAAAACTATTTTAACAACAAATAAACTACCTCCAAATACAACACAAACCACTAAATTTCAGTATTTTACAAATCAAACTAAACTTTTCGGTCAAAAGTTTGACTACCTCAGCCGTCTTCCCTATCCTTCCCATCTTTTTTTGTAGCCTCATCCACCTTTTCGATCAAAGTTTCGGCTGCTGTAACCATTTCNNTGTAAAATTTTCAGAATGGGTATGACAGGAAAAGATGGGAAGGATAGAGGAGGCGGCTGCAGTTACCTATCATTGAAAAAGGTGCATATAGCCTGGAGAAATGCCCGTTAGTACACATGTTTTCCCCATAGCCTGCACGTGCTTTTTGGCGGCCAGCAAAAACATGATGCCGGCAGTTTCCAATGAAACGCAATAGCGCACGTCGAGCTGGCAGTGCGCATATTTTTGGCCACACAAATACACCGAAGCTAGATGAGGTGTATAATCTTGCAGGTCATCGCACTCACCAAAGTAAGTGATCACGGCCCTATCGCCGCACACCATCACCTGTTCGCATAGAAACGAAGCTTTCCCTTGAAATTCCAGAGCATAGGCCTGCGCGAGGTCAGAAGACGTGTAGGGAAACAGCTTATCTGCCATGCCATAGAGAACGGCGGCACTCTGCATGGAAAACCCCATGGAAAATCCTCGCAGGTGCATGCCCGTGGCTTCAGCTTCTTGCCAGAACCCAAACAGCCACCCCAATCCCCAGGCATCCACTTGGCGGACCGCGGCAAAATCCACGAAGCAGATATCGGAGGCCAAAAGATTATCCCGGCAGACGTCCAAGAGGGCACAAGATGCAGCACAAAGCACACGCGGCAAGCGCAATATCGACACCTTATTTGAGGGAGTGGTAAAGAGATGCACAGGCACAGCGCACAGCGCAGAGCTTTTTTCATAGAATAAGCTATCAGCTATTGCCCACAGGGCCTTATGCACATAGTGAAAAATCAGCAAAGGCGTGACTAGACAGCAAAACTTAAGCCCATCTAGCAAATAACGCTTCCAGAGCCTTTTGGGTTCTTGAATCCAGCGATGCAGCCATTCCAAGCCATATGTGCGCATCCACATAGGGGCACGCAAGACAGAGCCTGAAAAAAATTGAAATACCCCTCCCACACCTATCGATAGAGGCACTCGCAAGTCCTTCTGGACGCGCCGGAACCACACTTCTTGTTTGGGATTTCCCAAAGCGATGAGCAAGAGATCTGCGCCCGAGGCGTTAATAATGTCCACTGCGGCGGCATCGATGGCGGCAGCTTCTGCCAGATCTGCACCCAAATCGGGAATGAATGGAGCGTATATGCCAGCTACCTGCAATTGTGGATACCTTTCCTTCAGCTTTTCATCGGCTTTATAGGCACTATCTCCTTGCCCGCCAAATAGGAAAACTTTTTTATGCGTCTGCTGGCAGCGCTCCAATAAAGCCGGGACGAGGTCTGCGCCGGCAATGCGCTCTTTAAGGGGGCATCCCAATAGGGCGCTCAACCATACAATGGGCATGCCGTCGGCCACCGCCCAGCGACATGCCCTGAGCGCCGGCAATAGTCCGGGGTAGTGAGGACAAGCCCACCGCCAGAAAAGGGCTTTAACCAAAAAATCCACATTGACCGTGGCCAGATAAGCGGGACGTTGCCGATCTCCCTCTTCTTGCATATAGGCTAAGGCTTGCTCAACTATTTCTGAAGTGTCCAAGTTGGAGAAAGAAATTCCCGATAGAAAGCATAACCCATCGGCATTCGGCAAAGGCATGGCTATCCTCTCCAGATCATCTTTTTGAGCCACAAAAAAAACAACTTAATATCATACGACAAGCTTATGCGTGCAGTATAATATGCTTCGGCCATGTACAATTCATCTTGGCTGGGATTACGCGTCGCTTCTAAATCAGCCAAAACCACCCACCCCACCTTTGACTTGAGATAGATATTTTTCCAATCGGAAGGCAGGGCTTCAACCTCTGACGGTGTGCGCGGAGGAACTCCCACAAAATGCACTTCGCCTCTTAAGATATTGATCAGCACAGGCAAAGCCAGTAAAAACCTCAATACACGCTCTACCAGGCCATTATCTGAACAATTGGCTGCACCAATAGCGGCATTATAAGATGGTGCNNGCACAAAGCTCAGCCAATCAAATGTCTGCCACATATATCTCTCCTGAGAAGTCGGCAAACGCAAAACCTGTTTGCGCGAAAGCTTATAAAAAGGCAGCATGCCCAAAAACAAAGGGGATAAAAGGGCCAACAAGCAGCCCGCCAGACAGCGGCGGGCGTGTTTGGCGATGAACAATTCGAAGCCTCTGGTCTTGAGCTCACCCAAGATGAAATCATCTTTGACAATTGCATAGGCGTCCAATTCCAAATTGATCATCATATTGCGGTCTACTATGCTGTTTTCCAAAGCTAAGCCCTCCCCGACGTAGCTGCATTGGCACACCAAAGAGTTTTTCACCACGGAGTCATTCCCAATGTAACAATGATTTTGAATTATAGCGTACGGTCCAATTTGGACGCCCTTGCCTATTTGCGTATACTCCCCGATAAAAACCGGAGGCACAATTTTCGCAGAAAAATGCACCCGCGCCGCATGTGATATCCACACGCCTTTTTCCCACATCCTAGCCGTGGTGGGAAACAAAAAGCCTGAGGGCTTTTGATTGAGGAATTGGAGATTAGATTCAATCCCTTCGCGCAAGCTGCGCGTGGAAAGGAAAGGCAAGCTGATCACAGTATCGTGGATTTTTGCTTCAACTTCCTTCAAAAACACCTCTTCTGATATTTTTGAAGGCAACCCACCCAAAATAGCAGCGGGCAGCAAACACCATCCCGTCCATACATTTGAAGGATAGTAAAACAGCCGAGGAATGGCCGAAGGAGTTTCTTGAAAAAGAGCTGTAGGTAGATCGGGCAAGGCATCTGCTCTGCCCAACAGCACCAGTTCGTCCTTCCAGCCTTGCACCGCAGGAATTAAAACCTCATAAGGATGATCGGCATCTTTGGCCAAATGATAGGTGATATGCACGCCCCAGCGTCGGCCTGCTTCGAGTGTTGATTCGATCATCTCAGGCAAATGGCTAAGCACAACGTCGATTTGCAAAATGCCATGCCTGCTTAAAAATTCGATGATATGCACAATGATCGGCTTATCCACAATGCGCAACAAGGGAGAGGGTTGATAGTAAACAATCGGTTGCAATGCAATGTGAAAGCCTGTGGCAATTAAAATAGCCCTCACCCTTTAATACGCTCCTTTTCCCAATATGATCGCCGGTATCGTGCGCAAAAGCAGCAGGCAGTCGCCCCAGAAGCTTTGGCTTTCAATGTACTGCACATCGAGCGCAACTTGATGCTCAAAGGATATTTCGGAACGCCCGCCTACTTGCCAAAAGCAAGTCAGTCCAGGAGTGACGTCCAGACGGCGCCTTTCTTCTACGCTATACAGCTCAACTTCTTTCGGCAAGGGGGGACGAGGCCCAATCAGGGACATATCCCCTTTGAACACACACCACAATTGTGGCAACTCATCCAAGCTCGTGCGGCGCAAAAAACGCCCCAGCCGAGTGATACGCGGATCAGTTTTGGCTTTAAAGCGCTTGGTGTCTTGTAAATCATCGAACTTCTGCAAGGCAGCCTGTTGCTTATCGGCACCCACGTACATGCTGCGAAATTTAGGGAAGCGAAACTCCTCTCCCCACTTGCCCACGCGATTAGCCACATACAAGATAGGCCTTCCGTCCGTCAAGTAGATGCCCAAGGCTATAACCAATAATAGCGGACTCAGCAGCAATAGGGCCAGTCCGGCAAGGGCGATATCCAAACCTCTTTTAATCACTTTTGCGCAGCCGATGATGATCAGCCATGAATACTTTTTGCGCACAAAGATCAGCCAATTGGACATGCCGGATGTCTTAGAATATTTGCGGTAGAGATCTTCCGTCAACTGTTGGCGCTGCTCTCCTTTTAAAACCCTCTTAATCATGGCATGTCCTTCTATCTATCCCCTATTTGAAAGACCTTATGGCATCGTCCGTTGTATTGTAAATTTCAAATATCTTGTGCATGCATACCAGCTCAAAGATGGTGCGCACCGACTTGCCCATACACGAAAGCTTGAGGTCGCCCGAATGTGTATTTAGAATCCTCAATATCGAAAGGAACGTCCCCAATCCGGAACTATCGATAAACTGCAGATTATGCAAATCAAAGATAACGTGCTTGGCTTCATTGTGGGAGATCAAATCCACTACTTGCTGTTTGAAGGCCGGAGCTTCTTTTGCATCCAGATGCCCCCCTTCCGGAGTGATGACCAAAATATTTTCTTTCGTGGAATGTGTGACTTCCATCAGTCCCTCTTTAGTAAAATAGCGTTTAAAAATGCGCAAATGATTCCATCCCGTATCAGATTGCTTGGGAGTATAAGCCAACTCATCGACGATTTCGCGTATGATATACCATCCAAAGCCATTATCCTGATCCCCTACCAAGCTGGGATGGGCCGTTTCTTTAGGATTAAAGTTTTTCCCCTGATCCCTAATTTCAAAAAGAACGCCTTTGCACAGTAACTCGCCACGGATGAGCACGTCCCCGTCAGGACTATTTTCGTACCCATGTTTCACAATATTGCAAA
>PLSG01000274.1 GCA_003164155.1 Parachlamydiaceae bacterium
AGGCAACTTTGTGGATGTGCATGTGACTAAATTGACGCAGTATTCCTCTTTTCGAGATATGCTAGAGAAAGAGGGTGTAGAGAATTGCCTTCCCGGTACCACTTGTATTGAAGAGGGGGTGAAAATCTACTATAGTTTTCCTACCTATCAAGTGGGTGAAGCCAAGCATGGTGTTTTGGCGATTGGGATAAAAGTAAATAGTCTGTCTTCAACAATTATGGCAAAATAATGCATAGGAGCAACTGAGCATGGCATCAATATCAGGATCAGGAATTCGAATAGGATATGTAGAAGAACTGGATCGAGTGACCGGCGGACTTTTGGATTTAAGGATACAAGGTGGTTCGACCGCGAAATTAGCTCCGACTGAAGGAAAAGAAGAAGTAAAAGAAAAGCCAAAAGACGAAGGGAAAGAAGAAAAAAAGTTTCCCTTGGTTACACTCAAGGCGCCAGCCAAAGTCGCCCCTGGCATGCCTGTTGTCTTAGAGCCTAGCGCATTTAGAACCGTGGGCGTCGCCAAAAAATTGCTGATAGTAAAGAACGCTCACCAAGATGATATCCACGCCATGTTGCAGGTAGGCGCCGACACTTTTGTCACAGGCTCCAAAGATGGCGCATTAAAAATGTGGAACACAGCCGGAAAGCTTGCGCGCGAAGTCTGGAATCCGGAAAAAATTGATTATCGCGAGTGGATTACTGCTTTAGCACCATTTGGGGCAACCAGATGGATAAGTGGCACGCGCAATGGTTATGTCGATTTATGGAAAAACAACGGCGAACATATTAAGTCTCTTAATGCCACGGTTGAAGTGCCTCATGGGGCTAAATGCAAACCAAGGAATCTCGAAAGGATAAATTGCCTTGGAGAGACTTGCGCTACAGACTCAACCTCGCTGTATTACGTGGGACGAGCTACTCAGTTTTCAACGCATCACGCAGATAAGGATAAGGCGGTCAATACATGTGTGACCAGTTCAAATGATTGGGTATATTGCATCACTCCTTTGACAGATCGCAAGATCATGGTCGTGACAGGTGCCACTCTCGACATTGTGACACATAATCCAAAGACAAATAGGTGGACGAAAAGCGCCTTAATTGTTGAAAAGCGCTCCAAATTAATTGCGGCCCATCAAAGGCCTTTTATTTCGGGTGTCACCGCGCTGGACGGCAAGCCCGGCGTGTATGGCATAGCTGTTTTTGGCGGTTCGGTTCACATGCTGGATCTCAACGTGCAAAAAGTTGTGACCACATATAAAGAACATACGCAGCGCGTTTGGCAGGTGGAGAATATTCGCCCGCAAATATTTGCTAGCTGTTCGGATGATCACACTATAAAAATTTGGGATGCGCGTTTGTCAGAAAGTGCCCTGACGATAGCGGGAAATATAGGAAGGGTTTCGACACTTTTGCGTATGTCCGATGTGTTCTTGGTTTCAGGAGCTTGTCCGGACGATCTGAGGACTACTTCAGCCCGCGCTCAACTGGATATTTGGGATATTCGCGCTTTGTAATTGTAACTGTTCAGCCCCCCGGAGGAACCGGGGGGATCTGAAATAATCTAAGGAGCTTAAAAATATGACCACAGCCATTTCTTCAGTCAGTAGTGCCATTAATGAACACAATAGCAAGTTGCTTCAGTCCCTAGTAGTCGCAAAGGGAGCTGTATGTAAGCTTTTTTTCGACCGCGAATTGCGCATTGTAGCCTACAGCTCAATAGATGCTAAGCACTATATCCTTTCTGGTGAGAAATCAGCTTGGTTAGCTGCTTTAACATTGACGGATAATGTGTTTTCTTCAGTAGAGCTTTATGAAAACAAACGCCAGGTGGAGTCTGGGAGTGCATTTAAACGCTCAAGTTATCCTCCCGAAATGGTTTTTCAAGAACAGTTTTGCGACAGCACAGCTAATTACGCTAAATCTTTGCTTGAAGCTAGGAAAAAATGTCTCTCTTCTTCATCCCCCGAGGAGTGACTTGGATGACTATAGGTTTTTTTGAAAGCGATCGCGGACGCGATTCTGCCAAGGGAATACAAAGCTGTGCGATGTTGAACAGCGACTTATGGAGAGGCATTTTTTCTTATCTGCCTACAAAGTCAATGGTATTGCAGCAAAAAGTATGTGTCTTGTGGAATACAATTCCCTTTCCAGACATATTTGCCGTTTCTGAATCAGATTCAAAAGAAGTCGGTTCCTCTACTACAAAACTTCAAGACTTTCATTTCTTTATATATGTGAGCGCGCGTAAATTTAGAATGGTTAGACATCTACGGCTCGATAATGTGGGAATTAGCAGCGCTGCCTTTAAGATGCTGGCTGATGCAGAGACTTCCTTGCACTCGATGCATTCTTCTGGAAGGACGATTCAGAGAGCAAGCTTGCAAGAAATTGTCAGAATGCCCATAAGAATTCTCAAACTAAATTTTGCGGATATAGGTAATACAGACTTAGCGTGTTTGAGCGGGATTTCCCTGACTTCGTTGAGTTTGAGCCAAAATCGTGTCTCCTTACTTAACCTAAGCAGTTTGGCGAGAATGCCCTTAACGGATTTAGATCTTGGGGGATGTAGACTCAACGATGATAGTTTGCGTTCTTTGGTTGGAATGCCTCTGGAAAGATTGAAATTGTATCCAGATTTTGATGATTACACGCCTGGTGGCCCTGAAAATCCACATATAACAGGCACTGGATTGGCATATCTTAGCGGAATGCCCTTGAGGTATTTAAGCTTAAGGTTTCTTGCTATTTCCGCTGCTCGGTTGATGGCTTTACAAGGCTTGGCCCTAACATATCTCGATTTGTTTAATAATTCCATGATTTCTGATGAGGGCTTAAAATGTCTTGTAGGGATGCCTTTGACTTACCTAGATTTGGGTAATAGTTGGGGTAATACTTCCTCAAAAATTAAAGGAAATGGCTTAAAATGTTTGAGTGCTATGCCCCTTAAGAAGCTTAATTTAGGTTGGACTTCAATTGAGGATGGGTGTCTCGTGCACTTAATGGAAATTCAACTAAACTTTCTGAATATAAAACATACAAAAGTTACCGCGGACGGGTGCAAAAGATTGAAAGAGAAAAATCCTTCTCTATCTCTAGATGTGGGGGATACATTTTCAAAGTGGGGATAAAAATCGGTTTGGAATCAGGGGATTTTACAAAGAAAAATGTTTAATGACCATCCCGTCAACGGACGCATTGCATTCCCCCCTCTCTTGACGGGGAGGAGGGATGGTTTGGCCAACGCACATGGATTACACTTTTTTTAGCTGTCGTAAGTTGAGAAAATGGAGGAATTTTTTTGGACATTGCTATATTATGCTAGCAACTTGCCTTACGAAATGTGCCATAAGGAGAAATGCGCTATGTCTAACAATCCATCGCTAAATCCACCTAATGAGACCTCTGTCGAACATCTGATGATCGAAAATAGAGTATTCGAGCCTCCTGTGCATATAACCCAGCAGGCGCATGTGCAGAGTTTCGCGCAGTACCAAGCGATGTACCGCCGATCGATTGAGNNGGCTGGAACAGGCCGAAAGTTTGCGCTGGTTTAAGAAACCGACCGAGGCTTGCCGCTACACTTGGGAATCGCCCTCTCCCTCGCCTGAGCATGGCCAGCCAGGCAAACCTGGTAAGATCGAACACACCTGGTTTGCCGACGGAGTCTTGAATCTGTCAGATAACTGCCTGGACCGCCATCTAGCCGCCGGAAAGGGGTCAAAGACCGCGCTGATATGGCAAGGGGGTGATGATAGCGAAAGCCTATCGCTATGCTTTGCTCAGCTG
>PLSG01000416.1 GCA_003164155.1 Parachlamydiaceae bacterium
ATCTGCAACTTAAATTTAATTTTACACTCCGCATGCGCTGAAATTTAGTAGCCATAAAAAAAGAGGCAAAAAAATGTGCTGTAATTCTTCTTCTACAAATCCCATTTTGCCCTCCACTGCGCTTGCTCTCAGCCGTGAGATAGATACTAAAGGAACTAAAACCGGGCAATGCATGCCTTCTCCCTCAGCCTTGGCTTTAAAGGCCTTGCAGGCGCATTCTGTTTGCACAGAGCCTTTGCAGCAATTGAAAAATTGCTTATGGATAAATCAGACTAAGCCCACCGATCGAGAGGAGAAGCGCGGCTGCGAGGTAAGCAGCTATTCGCTTAAATCTTTAAAATCGATTCCCTTGATTATACGCCCCCTCTTAGGATTAACAGGCCAAGACGATGTTTTAAAGGCTGGGAAGACTTTAGCCTTCGGTTTGCCCTCCTCATTATCCCCTTCATTATTTGGTCACATTTTTGGCGACAGCTTTCTGGGCAAAACGGGACTTGAGGGGACCGACTTCGTTACGGTTTTGGAGTTTATAGAACATCTGCTAGAAAAAGATGTACACCTTAGTGCTTATCGCTGCACGGAACTCCATAGAGGTATAAAAACGGCTCTTAAAGCGGCGCGCATTTTAAAGGTAGATATAAAGTTAGAAGATAAGGAGACACTTTATCAAGAGCATATAGGGAATTGTCTAGAAGCTTGTCAAAAAGCCGGAGATGCTTTTCTTTTGCCAGGCGGATGGGGCGGTAAACCTGGACATGCCCTCTATTACCATATCGAGTGTCAGAAGGATGGGCGATTTACCTGGAAAACCTTCAATACAGGCAGTGGTCTGGAAACTTACCATCCCGCGTTATTAATAGGCGGCCATAAGCAATATTATCCCTATGTGATCTATGAAAATATCCCTAAAGAAAAGCTTTTAAACGATCTACTTATTAAAGCCTTAATTGAGGTGGAGTATACCTCTACACCAGACAAACGGATGTTAGCTGCCGAATATTCTGCCAAGGATATTTATGAAGCTATATTAGAAAATTTTTTGGGAAGTCCCTCTCCCTTCAAAGGTGTGGAAAAAGAATTTATCGATGCTCAAAACTCAGGTACTTGTGCATGGGCTTGTTTGATGAGCGTAGCCAGATGCTTCATGCCCTCTTCACAGAATTTTTTGAATTTCCGATATCACATCCAAACAGCTGCTTTACAAATATTTTGCTATCATAGCGGCCTTACGCATAAAGAGAACCACCACTTCTTATCAGATAAAAAAAATGAAAAAGAAATCCATCGCTTGATAAAAAAAGGCATAGAGGTATTTACCAGAGATTCTTTAGAGGCTTTTGAGCTTGCACAGATTAGCCTCGAGCAACTTAAAAGTGCTTACGCTATTTCTCAAAGCGTGGTAGAAGAATTAGCTGCTAGACATATGCAAGATCTATCCTCTTTCCACGCTAAAGCCCATCTATTCGATTTCTCTTTAAATTTTCCGACTGTTTCTCCTCTCGTTAAAACGACCTTATGTGAAATTGTGCCGACCATCCCTCCACCTTTAGATCTCGTTTCAAGTTCCACTTATATTAGATTAGATGAGTCTCTGCTTAAAGATCTCTTTGTAGATGCCAAAGCTTTCGAGAGGAAATTGGACGCCTTATATCAGAGCTGTTTGAAAATCTATGCAGCTGGAAATTACAAAGGGCTCGTGTATCTCATTCAAAGCCTAATCGATGCCCTGCCTGTGCCTAAAAAAAAAATAAATTTTTGGAGTAAACTGCCTGCTAAAGAAATAGATTTTTGGAGTACACTGCCTACTTCAGATTTAGTCGCCTGTATGCGTAAGATGTGTGGTTTTTCAGAACTCATGCTGCAAAGTGCGACTACTTACATTGTGGCTGGTTATAATGGTCTAGAAGAAGTCTTTGGCTTATATAAAGCACATATAGTCCAGCACCGTTTGGCCTGTTTGAGTAGCGAATGGGGTGAAGGTTTTTGCAAGGCATCTGAAGTGCGTTCTCTTATTTATGGCTGGTCTGAATCGGATAAGAAAAGACCTTTAGGAGACTTCAACTTCTATTATGCCCACAAGCGCAACGATTATGCGCCCATTCAGGACTACTTATTAGCGGTTGATTACATTTCCGGTCCCAATAGAGGATGCATCGACGTATTCAATGTCGATGAAGTTAAAGAAGAAGATTTAAGCAACAGAATGGATCTTAAAATAGTGGCCAAATACTTGAAAGATAATGCGCTCGCTTTAAACGCATTTCAAAAAAAGTATCCGCAATTAGAAAAAGCCCCTTTTGCAGTATGTGCCGCTTATGCCTTGCACGACAGCACAGGCCTTGGTTTACCTGAGGAGATTTATCTTTTTAAAAGACAGATTTACGCTTTGCAGCTTTTGGCTATGGGCAATGCAGAGGTCAAAAGAAGCGTAGGGTTGAAAATTCCAGAATCTCCCCTGGTAAGCATGCAACAAAAAAGCATTCAGGTAGCTGCTCCGTTCGCTTTCGAAACAGAATACGCCGGTAAATCGCATCATCTTATAGTTCCCTCTCCTTATAACTTACAACGTTCTGCGTTGCGCCATCTATGGGCCATTCGCTGCATGGGTTCATTACAAGCCCCCAACCTTTTGCGTGAGGCATATTTTCACCAGCCTGAATTTAAGCACTTATTATCGGCAAACATTGAAGGCTTAAGTGAGCTTATGTTTGCCTTTAATCAAGACACTTCAAGAATGAGTGTATATGTAGATGATCTAATGCATCCCTTTTATGTACCTCTGCCAGCTTTCCAGGTACCGAAATTGCTCGCTTATTTTTCCAAATATCCCGACAAGTTAGTTCAAATGGATTTCCAGGCGTTATTTCAAGTGGTTTTGTTTGAAGAAAATGCTTTAGAAAAGTGGTTAAAACATTCCTTAGAAGCCCCTACTCTTTTGCACGCATTTTTTGAAAGGCATTATCAAAAGCATATCGATGCAGAAAATATTCAAGCGTGTTGCTATTTCCTCTACCTCTCTCTCATGCTAAGAGATATAGTTCATACCTCTAGCGAGACTGAATCTAAGGTTTGGGGGGGCTTTATTGAGGATATGCAGGCAAAGCTCAGAATGCTTCAAGAAAAAAGGTTAAAGCGCGGAGTTGAAACTCCCCAAGAAAGAGCCCTTGTTGCGCGTAGTAATATAGCTGGGCTGAGATTTTCAAGCACATCCTGTAGTTTTAAGGAGGTCAAACTTCTTTTGCAGAATATGGTATATATAGGAGCTTCTCCACTCGATAGGGCTTGGCTGATACCTTCCCTTGAAAAGCACATACAAAACGTAATGTTTCAGTTTTCTGATAAGATTGAAGAATGTCTGCGCTCCTCAGAAGGTGACGGCATTTTAAATGAAATCTTAATGACTGTCCTTCCTATGCAAAATACCCCGATCAAAGGGTGGGCGATTAACTTTCCGTGGTGTTTGAGTGCGCATGGACATTACGGTTTCCATGCTTTGCAAGGCTTTTTGAGCATCAGCGGAGGGGTAATTGCGAACTTACCAGAAGAAATCCGCGAACATCCCGAGTTTATGACCCTATTCAGCAAAAACAAACCTCAGGGTATTTTGTGTTTAGGTCCCCACCATTATCAATTTAAAGATGAGAGTACTTCTACACGCNNTTTTTTTAAAGAGGCTCCGCGGGAGCTCATCATTCAAAGAGAATTACAGCCAGGAAAGTGGTTTCAATATCTGTCAGAAAATAAACTTCAAAACTATTATAGCAAAGCATCATCCCAAGAAGACTTAGACGAGCTAAACCGAGCTCTAAGATTTAATACGCTGTGGTACCCCCTAGACGAGAAAGAGAGCAAGGACGAAAAAGAAGCCAAAGAAAAAGCGGCTATGCCTAAGCTGCGCATGCTGCTATGTCAAGCTGGCTCCACGCGTGTGGCCCATCAAATTTTCTTGACTCCAGCTCCCTATGCGTCAAAAGAACTTGTCATATCCGCCATAGAACGCTTGCCCTCTGGTGAAGACCAGCACCTACACTGGGTAGATTTTCCACGAGTAGAGGGGTTTTTGTTTAGAGGTTCAAAACGCTTAGATACTTATGGATTTTTGATAAATGTGGAAGATCCGCGCTACATGATGATCTGGGAAAAAAAGAAAGCTTTAGAAAAAGGAGAGCTTTTTCTGCCTACGCTTATCGAGTTGCCCCGTCTTGGATTGCTTTTTAGGTTTGAGGAAATCGATAAAATCATGCGTTTGTGCTGCCAGCAGTTGCCTGGCTATTTCGTTTCCCCTCATCAAATCCTCAAAGGATTTAGTGGCTGGAATGACTTTCTTCTTTTTGAAAATGCACAAGGACATCGACAAGTACTTGTACCCCGACGCCAAATTTGCCAAAAAACACATTCGAAAAGGGGCCTCAAAGCTCTAGAGGGGGGCTGTTTAAAAACTCAATTTTCGTTGTTGCGCGATGGAGAGGGCCTAGTACAAAAACACAACTTCTTCCTTTATGCGATCAATCCCCGCGGATATTTGTACTCTTCTGATAGTGAGCACAATCTCTTTTTAGCGTATCTGCAGCTCGGCAGAAAAGAATATGCGAGTGTGGAAAAATTATTGCAGGCGCATGTGCCGNNAGGGTATGCATAGTGAAATTGATAAAGAGCCTAAAGCGGGCGCACTTTTGCTTTATGCTGCGCTGTGTGTGCTTAGGAATGAAAGGGATTTTGGCCGAGAGGCTTCCAAAACCCCTGAAATGGCTTTAAGACGCAGTTCTCAAGAAAATGAGTATTGGGAAAGTGTAACAGCCCTCTACACGCAATACCTAGCGATAAAAAAAGAAGCCACGCTCTTTCAGCTTGCCGTGGAAGATGAAATCCTCCTCATCAAAAAAATGATAAAACCTTCTCCCCCGGGGGAGGAATGCTCCGATCTCTTAGCCAGGCGTTTAAAAGATCTGTATGCTCAAGAATGCCCTAGCTTGGTGATGTTAGCTGAAGAGGAGCTAGAAAAATTCAGCTTGACCGCTGAGCAACTTCAAAAGGCGATCAATGCCACATCTAAAAAAACGACAAATGACTTACTGCGCTCGGGAGATTTTATGGGAGGAAATTTCAGTGTTTTTTTTCAAGCAGCTAAAGCCAGAGCGCCTTGGTTGCCTCTTAAACTGAAACTCCTCAGCGGCGATAAAGATAATCGCGGATTGATCCAATTCATCCAAATGGTATACGACAAACCCTCTGCATACCCTACCTGGGAAGAGTTAGTTCAATCTGCCCGATATAACATGAATGTATTCAAGTACCACTGTTCTTTTGACGCTGCAAGACGCAAAACAAAGCCTGCTGTGCTGCTACATCGGGAGCGTACCCTCCCTGTAGCCTCTAAAACAGCAGTGCAAGCGCCCAGACAGCCCATTTTTATTCCAAAAGAAATGCGCCGACATATCCAAGAGCTTGAAAATCGACCTTTGATAGACCCACGTGTGCTCAATAATCTATTTATACAAAGAAAAACGCTTCCCCGCAGCGTTTTGCATGTAAGGGAGTATCGCGCTCTGCGTACAGATCTATCAGCCTGGAAATTAAGCAAATTAAAAGCAGATTCTGCGATTGCCTACAAACAAAAGGTGTCTCCCACCTATAAGTTGG
>PLSG01000506.1 GCA_003164155.1 Parachlamydiaceae bacterium
TTCTACCTTAACAACGTACTAGTGAATGATCAGAAACTTTTAGGAAGGATGAATGCCACTGTATTCATTGATGGGTGTGTTAAATGTTTTTTTACGAATAGGCCCCGTAAAATGAGGGAGTTGGCGTAAGCTGGGTATGGAATCAGGAAAAAAAAGGCTTTTTCTTTCCTGATTCAGTATGACAGAGAGCCGAATGATTAATTAATATCTTTATCTGAAAAATAAGCTTATGATTTACCAGTAGTTTGTTTTGTGATTTGAAGGCTTATGGCACCTCCATTCACGAGTTCTCTTGAAATACCTTCAACAACTTGTGCTGTCGCTACGTCGGTAGGTAGCATGTAAGTTGAGCTGGCACCTTCTCTATTTTCGCCGGTGATCACAGTAAATTCGCTGCTGAGTGGGCTAGAAGATNNCAGATGGGCTGACTCCGTTGACGTGAAAGCTGATGATGTTTGCATTGGCATCTTTAGTTAAACTGACGCTAGAAGCTAGTCTAGAATTTATTTGAGTAGCAGTAGATCCTCTCATGGCATCTGGGGTAGGGGCGGAAAAACCAGCTGCGCTTGTGCATATTGCTAGGGCCAAAGAACCTGCTAATATTTTTTTTATTGACATATAACCTCCGTTTAGTTTAGGGTCTTATAAATCGGAAGATAGCGCTTTTAAGATCGAATTGTAAATCTTTTTTTTAATTCTACGTTAAATNNTTTCAGACTGTTGAGCCAATCAAAATACTTAAAAAAAACAAAACATTAATTTGAGATTGATGCTTTTTGAAAAGGAGTCGCCAGCGGTCTTAATTCAGAGCAGTCACAATCCCGTTTTGTTGGACTCGCCAGGGATTTCGCGCACATACTTGGGCACGGCATAGCCCGACAATTGGCCCGTCAAAGCCTGGATGAGCGCTTTTCCATGCTCTTCGGCCACTTCAAAGTGGGCCGTGCCTTGGACGCGATCGAGCTGATGCAAGTAATAAGGCAGTATGCCGTGATTGACCAGCTTCTCAGACAGCTCCTTTAAAATAGAAATCTGATCGTTGACTCCCTGCAGCAGCACAGACTGGTTCAAAACCGCGATCCCCAATTTTTGAAGGGATTTAAGGCTGGCCAGTACATCGGCATCGAGTTCATCGGGATGGTTAGCGTGAATCACAAACCAAACTTGCAGGGGGATCTGGGTGAAAATATCCAGAAAATCGGCATCTATTCTTTCCGGAATTCCCACGGGAAACCTGGTGTGAAAACGCACTCTCTTCACGTGTGGAATTGCCGACAACTCCACCAGAATGGACTTGAGAACCTGATCGCTAAGCGATAAGGGGTCTCCTCCACTCAATATAACTTCTTGCAAAGTGGAGTCTTGGGCAATGCACTCCAGTTCTTTTTCAAAAGTTTTAAGCGTAGTTTCGTAATCAAAATTTTGGCGAAAACAATAGCGGCAATGCATGGCGCAAGCGCTGGTACATAGCAATAAGGCCCTGCCTTGATATTTGCGCAAAAGCTNNGCTTGGGATGGCAGCGAAATACGGCGTCTTGGACTGGATCGGCCACGAAATCGCCATCTAACCTTTCTTCAGCAGTGGTGGGAAGAAACTGTCGCAAAAGGGGGTCGTCCAGAGTTCCCTTGCGCATCTTCTGGGCAAGTCTAAGCGGAACATTCAGCGAAAAATGGGGACGCGTTGATAGTTGCAGGCGCTGGCTGACCGATAATTCCAAAAAGTCGGCCAGTCGCTCACTGTGGGTAAAGTTTTGGCGCAGAATCTGTTTCCATAAAGGCAGCATAAAATGACATATTTAAAGATTGGAGGCAGCTCAACTAAAGCATAAAAAAGGCAACCATATCATAATTTGTCTAAGACAACAATAGGTTTGATTCTATTTGACTTCATGGTACCGGAAGCAATCTATAGTATGGTCGTTGACCAGTCCTAAAGCTTGCATATGGGCATACATTACCGTGGAACCAGTAAATTTGAAACCCCGCTTTTTTAAATCAAGGCTGAGGGCTCGCGACTCGGCAGATTCGGGAGGCAAATCGCGGATGGAGCTCCGATGGTGGCAGATAGTTTTGGCACCCACAAATCCCCATATATACTTATCAAAGCTGCCAAACTCTTGCTGGATTTGAAGAAAGAGCTTAGCATTATTGACCGCGGAGTGCACTTTTAATTTATTGCGGATAATGCCCGGATTTGCCAACAGCTGCGCTATTTTTTGTTCGTCATATTGGGCTACTATGGCCGGGTCGAAGTCCGCAAAAGCCTCGCGATACCCCTCGCGCCTTTTTAAAATGGTCAGCCAGCTTAACCCCGCTTGCGCTCCCTCCAAAATGAGAAATTCAAAATGCTTTTGATCGCTATGTGAAGGCACTCCCCACTCATTGTCGTGATAAGCTTCGTACAGAGCATTACCTTCGGTAACCCAGGCACAACGTGATTTGATGGATGGTTTAACTTGATTTAATTGAGGCATAGTTTTTTTATCCTTTTTGGGAAAGTCTAGATAAAATCACCTTTTCCAGCAAAGAGAAAATTGGACTTTATTTGTAACTATTCAAATGCCCTGACTAAGGAGAGGTATATGAATAGTTACTTTCTTGATCGAACTTCCTATAAACTACGAGGAATAGACGCGATTTTTCATCTGAAGTTATAAAGGTTATTTTTTGTAAATCCCTTAAGATATGAGATCTTAAGAAGTGGCTTCTACTTATGAATTCTCAGGGCTAGCCGTTAAGCTGCGCTGCGCCACTACGCCACCTAATGGCAGTGTTTCAATAACTTGATCGATATTCATTCCCCATGCATTTGCAGTTCTTCTGAAACAACCAACGGCTCTACACATCACATGAGGAAGGTCAACTCTTCCAGAAGAAAGGTAGAAACTTATGCCTTCATCGGCAACTTTCCCATCAAATAAGATATGCTTAGCTAGCATCCATACCGCCATATTGAGAATTGAAGGGACTTCATATGCATTCCCCTCTTTCTTAAGACGTGCTTGTAGTTCAATAGAACTCTTTTTCAGGCTATCTGGAAGGGCTTTATAGGTCATTAAGACCCATTGAGGGGAGGCATTGCTCACAGCTCCAAATATATCTGTAACATGCACTCCCATGTCGATGCGAATTCCTCGATTATGTGCAAACGCTGCCGCACTTGACAAGGTGAAAGGCATATCATTCACCACAGTGGGGACATACAGAAGCAAATGGGAATCCCTAATTTGCTGTCCTGCAAAAAAAGGACAGGTACCTTGTAAAATTTTCTCTATATCAAGGGGAAGAGCAGGAGCTGGTGCGACTCTTTCAACATGTGCCTGCCATTCTATTTGTCCAACTTGCATACATCTCGCTTCCAAGTANNGTTGGGTAGTATTTAATGCTGCGAAAACAACTGTGTCAATGAGCTCTCGATGGAAAGTCCATTCGGTTAGCATGCCTACTGAACTTGAGACTGCGGTTGAGGTGGATGAGGATGAAACTGATGAAGCCACTTACTTTACCTTTGTTAAAAAAACAATTAATTAATCCAAATTGTAATGATTTTCAAACAAAAAGTCAAACTAGAAATACCTGGAAAAATTGCAAAACCATGACCCCAAAAAGGTAACTTTAGATCAATGAGGAGTTATCTCCTTTTTAAATTTTTACAGGATGAGGGAGGATAAAAAAGAT
>PLSG01000056.1 GCA_003164155.1 Parachlamydiaceae bacterium
TATAGTTAAGGTCAAGATGGCAATGTTTCGGTCAATGAGTAGTTATCTCTTCTGTAAATTTTTCACAGGATGGGCAGGATAAAAAAGATGGGAAGGATGGGGATTTAGTAGGAGAATCGGCGATAAAATAAATTAAACTGATGTGTTTTATTTAATCTCATAATTTATTTCATGTGTTGTAGTAAATTGAGTTTGTGTATAATAAATAAGTAAAATAATTTATTTAAGGAGTTTTTATGTCAACCTCAAGTTGTTCTTTAATAACAAATAAATGTCCTGTGGTCTTGCCTGCTTCGGATAAATCTGTAAACCCTTCTGTAGTAGCTACGACATCTAGCAAATTCAAGCTGGGTTGTTCGGCATTTAAGCCTTTCACAATTTATAAAAAGGAAATGAGTGCCGGCCTCTTGCAAGCGCCAGATTCTGTGACCAAAGATCCTTGCTTAGATCTCTTTAGGCGCATCATGGAGCAAAAGCCCACCTCTTGGGAGCAGGCCGAAAAAATAGCCATTCAACTGGCGGAGGAAGTTGGGCCATCACATAAAAAAAATGTGGGCATTGCCTGGAAAGCCATTACTGAGAAAATGCTGGCTATTGTCGATAGGTGCTCAGCCACCGAAAACTTACCTTCTACATATCGCCATTCCCTATATGAAGGCTTTAAAATCGCAACCTATGATGAAATGCACGAAAAAGAGATGATCCAAAAAGCTGTCAAACAGGTTCTTTCTATCTATAATAAGCTTGAGCTCCCTCTACACCTTGAACGTCTTTCATGTGTGCCTTTAAAAGTACGCGGATGGATTTCCCAAACAAGAGACATGGAAGCCAAAATTGCCAGGGAACGAAAAGCTAAGTTCATTTCCGATACCATCAAAGTCGAAGAAGAGGAAGAAGAGGGCGAGTGGCAAGCTGCATATCAGGAGAAATTGAGCGCCGTACTAACTGAACTCCAGTATCTTGGTCATAAAAAGGCGATTCCCCCCCAAGAATTCTTAAGAAGCTATTTTTCTAAGGAAAAGGAAATTGCTGAAGAAAACGTCAGAAATGAGCGGCTCCGAAAGCCCAAGGCCTCTATAGAGCAGCTCAATGCGCTTTATCTGGAAAGTTACAATGAAATGGGTCTA
Source organism: Parachlamydiaceae bacterium (assembly GCA_003164155.1). Classification (GTDB taxonomy): domain Bacteria; phylum Chlamydiota; class Chlamydiia; order Chlamydiales; family Parachlamydiaceae; genus BOG-1457. The sequence continues at coordinate 1,128 of PLSG01000056.1, forward strand.
TTGCAAGCATATCTTAATGATTCTTTCTTCATTGACTACAGCGATATCCCTTCTGAATTTTGTAAGTTATTGACCAGAGTGCGCACAGATGACAATTTAAAGTTTTGCAAGGCCAGCAATCAGAGATTAGCCAAATAAAGANNACCCACACAATCCAAAAAAGGAAACTGAGCTATGATATTCGCTAGTTCTACTTTCTTAACAGCTAAACAATACTGTCTTAAATTGCCAGCTTAACCTGCCGTTTTGGATGGGTTGACAAAAAACATTGCTTTATATTATTAATAAACTATAAAGTTAATTTTTTTTTCATCCTGTATGACGTTAAAAATCCGCGTATTACACCTTGGAATACAAATTTATTATTTAAGCATAACTTGGAGTTTTTGTGATTTCTTCTGTCTGTGGTTCGCTCTCGAGTTCTTTGGAGGAAAATATATTATTTAGAAGTCCTAGCATAGCCTCGCCTGGAGGGATTTTGCCTGACTGTTCTTCTAAGACTAACTCTATGGCTAAAGGTCTTTTTTCCCTATATAAAGATGCTCGATTAAATAGTCGGGATGGTCACCTTATTAGCCAAACCAGCCCTGAGGACATAGCAAAAATCTGGACGCTTTCTTCTGTGACATTTAAATTTAAAGATTGCATGCTCGAACTGTCAACTCCTCAAATAGAGCTATTGAGAAGCATTTGTACTGAAAATGAGCTATCTTCCACCTTACCACTTTATGACGTATGGGATTTTGACCTTTTTAATCATTTAAAAAAAGTATCCGAAAAGCTGAAAAGTGCTGGATTTTCTTTGGCACGTAGCAAATATACCCTTTCAGTGAGCATAGATGGTCAAAAGCCGGTTCTCCTCCAATGGAGTTCATGGGAAGCTATGCTTTTGGAATTCGCCCGAAATTTAGCCTCTGCAAAAGCGATAATGGCAGATGAAGATCCTAATAAAAACGCAGGTTTATTGGCTACAATTCATCAAATTATATACCTACCTCTAAAAGTCATAGAGGAAATGCTCGTCCGAACTCAGGGTTATTTACCCCCCGATTTCCAATTACTTATGGAAAAAGCCCAGCTGGGATCTCATTTCTGGACACATAGAAAAGGCTGCTACTTGATTATTAAACAAAATGTTAAAACAATAGCTGACAAATATTATCCAGCATTAGCCGCAGCCCCCCGCCCTCTTTCCCTGGCTTTGGCCTGTAGAAGTTGCCTTGAATACATAGCGTATCACTATTTTGGGCGTAATCCGCATGAAAAAGAAGACGCGGAACTAACCAAAGAAAGAGAGGTAATCTGTAGACAGTTGAGTGATTTTTCTAATAGCTTTGAAACATCTCCCCAGTCGACAATTTTGGCTGTGCGGGGCTATTTTGCTAGCTGGATGGATAGTCTGTGCAAAAAATCTAAAGGTGAAAAATCTAAAAAAATTCATAGAGATAGATTGGAATTTTTTGATTATGCCTTTCAGCTATTCGATAAACACATTTTTCATCACCAATTTACACCCTCGCAAAATATTTGCCGGCGCTTGCAAGTAGTGCTTCAATATTTTATTAATTTTAAAAAGCATAAAATAGATGAAAAGAGATCTAATGCAACAGGAGTTCTTTTCAAACAAGAGGAAGCTTTATTTCAGATAGATAAAAAATTCTCATCTGGAATTGGCTCTATTTTTAAAAAACTATTCAAATCATCAGTTATGGAGAAAGTGCTTAGTTCCATTGATAACGCTCCGCATATACTTATTGCTGAAGGTTTAAAGGAAATTGAAGCGAGTTTTCCTGATTTTTTAAAGGAAATAGATGACTTGCACGGAGAAATACTTAATAAAATTGAAGAATTTATTTGGACGTTACCTGAACAACTAGTATTACAAGACAAGGCTGAGTGGATTTCTAGATTTAAGGAAGATGCTTTTGAGTATGGCTTACTTGGTTGGCAGTTTTCCATGCTTTTAGAAGACGCCAAGGCTACGAGGAGTCTTTTTAGGCTCAAAAAAACTGAAGTACTGTTGCCTGATAGTCCCATTATAGCCTTTATGGAGCTACATGGTATTGAAGAGCTTTTTTCTAATATACCTTTGAAAAGAGAAGCCAGACGAGAGGCAGAGAGCAAGGAAGAAAAGCTATCTGTCCAAGTAGCTCCCTCGATAGATGTGGAAGGTAAAGTAAGAGATGCCTCACATAGTGCACTATCATCACCCACTTCAGTATCTTCTCGTTCGATTAACGCACTTCCGGAGAAAGGATACTATAAAAATTCAGCTACTTTTACCCTTTCTGCTTCTCAAAAACCCGCAGTTATTCGACGGATCCTAGAAAGTCTAGGATTTGTATTTTCAGCAGGTACCCGCCACGATAAAGTTTTAGATTCTACAGGCCAGGTGGTAACGCTTATCTCTCGCTCTAGTAGTGGATTAGAAGCTACAGGGACAAGGCGGTCTATTGAAAAAGCGATAAATTCATCTTTAGAAAAGAAGAAATGAAGTTCAAAAAAGCGCCATTAACCCAAATTATTGCAGATTCAGAGCTCTACTTTATGATGCGCCCTACATGGAAGATCTCTGATATTGTGCTGGCAAGCTTGTGACTGTGCGCACCTGTGTGTGGCTTGCAAGTAGAGCCGCCTGCCTAGTACATTAGAATTTACT
>PLSG01000096.1 GCA_003164155.1 Parachlamydiaceae bacterium
TGGTGCACATTTTCGGCATGCGCAAGCTCTTCCGTCTTGGATTGCTCTAACTGACTGAGTTGTATTTCTAGCATGTGCAGCTTGCCAGCCAAAATTTCCTTTTCCTCCTCATAGCTGCTGCGCATTTCAGCCAACAAAGCATCTTGAGCGTTTAGCGTACTTTGAATGGCAAGTTTTGATTCACGTTGCAGCTGCAACTTCTGCTCTTTTTCGGCAGCATGATCTGCCACCGCCGCCAGCTGCTTTGCTTTGAAGGAGTGCGCTAGCCCCTCCATAGAAGATAGCGTATCGAGATAGGAGACTCTCTCCTCTGCATGGCCTTGCTCAATTTCACCCAGGCGCTCTGCGAGAGCCTCGGCATGCTGTTGATGCAATCCTGCCAGTGTTTCCGCGTGGCTGCGTTCAATGCTATCGAGCTCTAGCGCATGCTGTAGACGAGGTTCAACTAAGCGCACTTNNAGCCTCACATTCTTCGATATGCTGCTGACGCAGCTCTTGCAAACGCGCCTGGTGATCGAGCTTTAAGGCTTCAATCTCCTCAGATTTGGCAGTATGCAGCTTATCCAATTCCATTTTAAACTCTACCTTAAGCGCTGCGAGCAGCTCTTCATAGGCATCTTTTTTTTGGTTCTGCTGCGGGCTTAATCCTTGCAATTCCGATAACAGCTGATTCGCGCCTTCATTTTCTTCCTGAATAGGACCCACTGCTAAAAGTGTCGCCAAAAACATCGTATGCATAATTTCGCCTTCCTATAAGCTGAATTTAATAATTCTTTAAGCCAACGCTCATCATCTACCCTCCTGAAACTTATACCTGGACAAGGGGGCGAGGATCGAGGCTAAAAAACCATAACGTCGAGACAAGTCAAGTTGTTATTTTAAAGCACATAATAAGCGTTGATCTGATTAAACATAACATTTTTTTTTGCGGAGAAGAAAATCCATGCAGGAGGATGGAAAATGACCAGATAATTGCTGCAAGAGAACACAAGGAAGAAAAAAGCTAAATCGCGTTGACAATTTCTGAGCTTAGCTTCGCTTGTGTCCCTATGCCCTTTGGGGGCAATTTTGCTGTGAAACTGACTATTCACTTTGGTTGCGCCAGACATTTTCCAGCTCTTGGGAAAATTCCCAGCTCAGTTCTTGCATGCGAGCGCGATGGTCTAGCTTTAAAATCTCCAGCTCCTGTTCCTTTGCCTGATGCAAAGCGTAGAGCTCATTTTTTAAGCTCTCTATTTCACTTTTAAGGGCATCTATCTGCCGGTCTAAAGAAATTTTGGCAGAGGCACTTTGGCGATGTACGATGCTCAGCTCCTGATTTTTGGCATCGGCGAAATCGAGGAAACGCACTTGCATATCTGAAAAAACGGCTTTCTCAGTGGCCATATGCGCTCTGGCCCCTATTTCATGGGCGATTTCATGCCCCAACTGCAGGTTGGCTGCTAACTGCCTTGCATGCGCCTGTGCTAATTGCGCCAAGGCATATTTTGCAGCTTGGTCTTTGGCATCTGCCAAATCGAGGAAGTGCCAGTTAGCATCGGATAAAGCCTCCTTTTTGGCCGCTTGCTTAGCTCTCAGAGACATTTCTTGGGCAATTTCATGTTGAAGCGCCAGCTCCCTCTCTTGAGCCACTTGCTGGGCCACGCGTTCTGTCTCATAAACCCGTTGCAACTGAGATAAAGTTTTACTCAAGGCTGCACTGGATGCTTTCTCGGCTATGTTTTCGACCTTCTCTTGAATAAGCTTGTGCTCCAAAGCCTTGATGGCTAGCAAGCTAGCCCGCTTATCCTCTTCATAAGCCACAATCAATTCCGCCTGCTGACGCTGTCTTTCGGCAAATTGACTTTGCATAAGTGCTATTTTATCTGCAGCTGATAAAACGACATCCTGATCCGGCACCCCTAGGGAGTGGATTTCCTGCCAATTGCTAGTGGTCAGAAGCGCGCCGTCAGAATGGCCAATGCTAGAACTTTCCCCCTGTAAAGGAGCTGTCGCCAACATTGTCGCCAAAAAAATTGCATGCATATTATCGCCTTCCTGTAAACCGGATTTTTAAATTCGCAGAGCTCTCTATCTACACCTTCAACATGCGCATAAGGCATCAAGAGGAACATGAAACCCACGCGCGTCAAGTTGTTATTTTGAAAATTTCATAATATGCATAGGCCTAATTTAACATAAACATTTATTTTTAAAACCCACGCAGCTCTTTTTTTATCACAAACGCCCTTCGTCATGGCGAAAACGGCTAGATTTTCAATGCAAGTTTCGGTATCCTGCTTGTAAATAAAAAAAGAGGATACCATGAGCCTAATCTTGGCCTGTAAGGCATTTTTTAAAGCGCTAAAAGACCCCAAACAAGGCAAGCTGTTTGTCGAAGAAAAACCAGAAGCTAAGGCTCTTCCTGCGGCAGAAGCAGCTGACTATTCCCATCTCAGATTACTAGCTATCTTGCAAAACTCCTCGCGCCTGATCGATTTCCTTAAAGAAGATATCGCCGGCTTTGCCGATGCACAAGTGGGTGCTGCTATCCGCCAAATCCATCAAGAATGCGCTAAAAGCTTAGAAGACCTAGTGACTATCCGTCCGGTGCTTGAAGAAAATGAGGGCGCAGCTTTCGTCGTGACAGCTGGCTATGACCCTTTGGCCATCAAAGTAATCGGCAACGTTAAAGGCGCTCCTCCCTATACAGGTGAAGTTGTGCATAAGGGATGGAAAGCACATAAGAAGTCCTTACCCAAGCAATTGGGAGACAAAACCACAGAAATAATCTGTCCTGCAGAAATTGAAATACGGTAATACATTATGGCCAAGCACAATTATATCGTCGGCATAGACTTAGGCACCACCAATTGCACAGTAGCATATGCCCAAATGCCAGCTTCCGTGCCAGCAGCCCCACAAGGCGTGCCAGATAGCCTGAAAAACAACTCCTCTATGCCCCTAGAATCACTAGTCATTGAGCAACTGAGCATCCCACAGATAACGGGCTCTGGAACTGAAGAGGAGCTATTTTTGCTGCCTTCTTTTGTATATTTCCCCTTGCCTGAGGAATATGCTCAAAGCTCGGCAAGCATGGCCTGGGACCCCCTCAAAAAGCTATGCACAGGCCTTTTCGCTAGACAGCGCGGGGCAGAATTGCCCAACCGTTTGATCTCTTCGGCCAAATCGTGGTTATGCCATGCGGGGATAGATCGGCGCGAAAAACTCCTGCCCCTGCAAGCTGAAGATATCGAAAAGTTGAGTCCCTTAGAGGCTTGCGCTGAATTCTTGCGGCATATCCTCAAAGCTTGGAATTTCAAGCTGCCTGATGCGCCCTTCGACCAGCAGCACATNNGCCTTTTACGCTTGGCTGCATATGCATGCCGCTGACTGGCGCAGCCAGCTCGTGGTGGGAGATACCATATTGATAGTAGACATTGGCGGCGGCACCACGGACTTCAGCCTGATAACAGTCAGCGAAGAGCTAGGGAATTTGGCATTGAATCGCTTAGCGGTGGGCAACCACCTGCTGCTGGGAGGCGATAATATTGACCTAGCCTTGGCATATCAAGCCAAAGCTGCCCTTGAAGAGCAGGGTCACTCCATCGACGAATGGCAGATGCATAAGCTGATCCACGCCTCTCGTCAAGCTAAGGAGTCTCTGCTGGGCGACGCGCCACCCAAAAGCGTCGACATCAATCTCCAAGGCAGAGGAAGCAAGTTGCTCAAGGGGGCCTTGTCCACTAAGATCACCCAAAAACAAGCCACTGAATTGCTACTCGATGGCTTCTTTCCTCTGGTGGGGGCAAGCGAGCGCTCTCCTAGTGAAAGGCGTTCCGGCATGCAGCAGATAGGCCTCCCCTACGCACAAGATGCCCGCATATCATGCCAACTGGCAAAATTTCTATCCATGAGCGGCGAAAATGACCACTCCCACATGCACGACTTTGTGCTGCCCACAGCTGTGTTGTTCAACGGCGGAACTTTAAAAGCCGCGGCGCTACGTCAAAGATTAGTGGAGCTGCTCAATGCCTGGGCTGTGGAGCTTAAAAAAGCCCCCGTGAGGGTGCTGCCCGAGCCAAACTACGATTTTGCGGTGAGCCGAGGCGCAGTCTATTATGGATTAGCCCGCAGCGGCCAAGCCATACGGATCAGGGGCGGCACCAGCCGCAGCTATTACATAGGGGTGGAGGAGGCTCGGCCAGCCATCCCAGGTTTTGCCACCCCTCTAAAGGCTCTGTGCATTGTGCCCTTCGNNGAACCAGCCATCTTCCGCTTTTTCAGCCATGCGACCCCAAAGCTAGCTGACGGCACGGAAGCCAGCATGGGCTATGTGATCAAAAACTGGAAACAGGATCTGACGGAATTGCATCCTATCGAGACCTGCCTGGAGAAGACCGAATCGGATGGCAAAACTATCCGCGTAAGACTCAAATCCAAAGTGACCGAATTGGGCACCCTCGAACTATGGTGCGTGGCCCATGATGGCCGGAAGTGGAAGCTGGAATTCGACGTGCGGAAAAAATAAAGCACATTTTAGGACAATTTAAACGCAAAGAAACACATAAAGGCACAATGGTGTCAACTTAAGTTATTGAAGCTATTTGCCTTTAGAGTCACCTTCTATGAGCTTTTGGCTATTCAATTTTAAAAAAATAAACGCAAAGGCGCAAAGGCGCAAAGAGGGATCTTTTGTCTAGACAATGGGGTCCAACTTAATGTATTTGAGCTTCTTTGCGCCTTTGCGCCTTTGCGTCTTTGCGTTTATCCGGAGGGCATTCAACGCCAAGCCAAGCAAAGCGAGGACGAGGATGAGGATGAGGATGAGGATGATTCTCATG